>DASYKL010000028.1:0-4221 GCA_035995405.1 Chloroflexota bacterium | reverse complement strand
ACGATCACGACCGGGTTCGACCACGTGGTGCCACCATCCGTCGAGCGTGCCAGGACGATGGGTGAGGTGACCGCGCCGTACGATGTCCAGCAGGCGTACACGTTGCCGAAAAAGTGACTGCTCGCCGCGTTATCGGCCCAGATGGCTTCCTTGTCGCTGAACGTGTCTGGTGTCAGCAGTTTGGAGGCGATGACTGGCCGCATCCAGGCGTTCTTGTCACCTCCCGCGGCGGCGCGGACATCGTCGGTGCGGGACACGGCAATGGCTTCCTGCGCGTTCAAGGTGGTGGTGCCGGGGAAGTTGGACGTCAGGCTGGCGTAGTACAGCCGCGTGCCGTTGGACCACGAAAACCCATGTGGTCCAGGGCGCGGGCCAAATGCCAGGGCTGGATCGCCATCGCCGACCAGGCCACTCTCGTAGAACCAGGGCACCGTGCCGATCGGACCGACGCGCGGCGTACCGGTTCGCGCGCTCCAGCCGGTATAGGTCGGCTGCGTCCAGGCCTCGCCACCATCAAGCGAAAAATAGATGCCGCTGTCTGTGACACCCGGTGTGAACTGACAGCCGTTATCGGTACATGGGGCGTTGTCGATTTCTTCGTTCGCCCCCGAGACCAGGATCGTTGGATCGAGCGGGTTGAGCGCCACACCGACGGCGGGCTCGTTCTGCTTGTTGCGCGGAAACGTCGTTCGCGGACTGCCGACGGTGACCTTACTATCGCTCGAGCTGCGCTCGTCGGTCGGCGTAGCGGTAGCGATCGCGGGCGTCGCGCCGAGCAGCAAGAGGACTGAAAGCCATCGAATCACTAATCCCAGCCTGGGCATTGTCTTCCCCTTCCAAGGCCGAACCAAGGTCGTTCAAGTGAACAACGCGCTCAGCCGTTGGGCAACGGGGAAGTTCCGTCAGGCCGGACCAGTGTTCCGCTGGGTTCGAGGGTCGCCGTCAAGAGGGACAGATCGTCAGCGATGCTGGAGCGATCGCGAAGGAGGGCGATGCACGAGCCGGCGCCGTCGTCGAGGGGCGCAGAGCACAACGGTTGTCCGACAGGATCATCGCTCGACCTAGGCAGGCTGACGGTGAAACTGGTATCGCTTGCGGCGGCGCCCGTGACGCGGCAGGTCAGGCGTACCGCGTTGACCTCGAATGCCCGCGTGGGCAAGGGTTCAGCGGTACAGGTCAAGGTCGCCGCCGGCACGTCAGGCTCCGCCGAGGCGTGCATGGACCCTGCCGTTAACAGCGCGGCGGCCATGAGCAAGCAACGGACAAACGTCGGCCAGTCCACTCTCGTTGTTTAACGCGCCGGTGGGTCGCGGTGTTCCGCTCAGGGAGCGGGCGGCGAGCCGTAGAGCTCCAGGTATTGGCGGTAGTTCTCGTAGATGCGTTGGACGTAGGGATATGTTTCGGTGAAGGGGATAGCTTCGGCGAAGGTGTCGACGTCGGCTTCGCCGGCAGCCAGGAGCCAGCCGTCGACGGCGAATTGGGCAGCGTTGTAGGCGGCCAGGGCGGGGAACAGGCGGTTGTCATACCGCGTCAGTCGCTGGCCGAAGGTGAACGCGCCCAGGGTGATGCTGATTTTCGGCTTGAACAGATCGGTGCTGACGAAGCCGTACTGGCCGAGGGCGCGCGCGGCGTCGTAGCCAGTGCTCGCGATCAACTGGCTCAAGCCTCGCGCCTGGGCGGCGCTCTCGACGGCCTGATCCATGTTGCTTTCCTGGCGCATCAACCCCGAGAACAGCAGTGGGTCGACCTGGAGCTGCTGGGCGGCCTGGCTCAGGACTAAAGGATGCGGCAGCGGGTAGACCAATCGTCTCACAGCGGGCGGGCCGGAGCTGAGCGAGACGTTGGCGAGTGAGGCCAGGTCGAACCCGAGAACGAGGGCGGTGTTGTAGAGGCCGCGCTGCTGTTCCCAGCCGCCGAGCAACGCGATGGCGCCGGGGCTGTCGCTAAGCCGACCTTCGACTGCCCCAAGCTCCCAGATCGCCGGTTGGCGGAGACCCATGGCTAGCAGCGCGGTGGCGCGGGCTATGCCTGGGTCGGCGTCGAGGCGCTGCTGCGCGGCAGCCAGATTGCCGCGGCTGGCGGCCCACGCGGCAACCGATGCACTCGGGTCGGTTGCGGGGCCGCTCTGGACCATGGGCAGTGTCTGGTCGACGTGCGCCCGTGGGTCGGCTTGCCCAGCCAGCAGGTCGGCAGCGCGCAGGCCATAGAAGCCATGGGGGTCGGCCGTGCGAGCGCCGCTCCAGGCGCCGCGGGCGCCGCTTTCGTCGCCAGCGGCGTGCAAGCCTTTGCCCAGCCAGAACAACGCCTGGGAGCGATCCTCGGCCGCCGGCAGGCGATTGGCCAGGTCACTCCAGGCGCTGCTGGCCGCCGTGAAATCGCCCTGCTGGAACTGGACAAATGCCAGGCGGAACTGGGCATCGGTCGCGCGCGTCCCCGCTGCTGGCTGCGACATCACACGGTGGTAGGCCTGCGCGGCGCCATTCAGATCGGCCAGGCTTTCCCGAATGCGTCCGCCGCGGAAGACGCCGTCGGCGGCATCGGGCGTGTTTGGGAAATGGTCAGCGATACTCTCGAGGATGACAATGCCGGCGCGGTCCTGGCCGAGTCGGACCAGCGAAACCCCCCAGCCGTAGTACGCCTTGGCGGCCCGTGGGTCGGCTGGGTTCCGTTCCAGGACGGACGTATACGCGGCCAGCGCTTCGCGGTAGCGGTTCTGCTCGAAGCGCGTATCAGCGGCCTCAAACGACGAGGCGAACGGATCTTGCAGCGCGACCAGCTCGTCCAGAGCGGCTTGTGCCGGTCGACCCCTGGGGTCCAGCTGGACGGCGGTGCGGTACCTGGCGGCGGCGGCTGCCGCATCGTCAGCGAGGACTCCGAGATCGTAGTTGAGCTGCGCGCGATAACTACTCGAGCGGGCGATGGAGAGCAGTGACTCGTACTCGGCACGGGCGCCGTCGACATCTCCGGCGCGCACCCGGGCGAGCGCCAGCTGCTCGCGCAAGTCCAACGTCTGTAAACGCGGCAGGTCGGGCGTCGCAGCTGCTTGCTGCAGCAGCGGAATGGCCTCCGCCGGCGTGCCCAGAGCCTGCCAGCAGGACGCTTGGGCTACTTGAGCTTGCGCGGTGAGCGCGACCGACGCAGCGCTGGCAAACCGTTCCAAGTAGGGCAAAGCATCACGACAGCGACCGAGGCTCGCGAGGGCGCGGCCCGTGAGAAACGTCGCCGTCGAGCCCAGGGCTGCGTCGGCGGATTGCAACGGGCCGAGCGCCTCGGCAGGTCGGCCAGCCGCCAGGAGCGCCTGGCCCAGCCGCAGGTTAGCTTCGGCTGCCAGGCTCGGGTCCGTGCTGGTAGCGGTCGTACGGAAGAGCTCGGCGGCGGCGTCAAAGTCGCCGTCACGCTGCAGGGTGGTGCCGGCCGCCGCCGGGCCAGGCAACGCGGGTGAGAGCGGTGCATCCGCGGGGACATCACCGGCCAGGCGGGCGATCTTGATCGCGGCGCCTGTTGGCTCCGGTTTGACGCGCACGGCGGCAAGTGGATTGAGCCCGGACGTCGAGCCGTACGTCGCCGCGTACGCCAGACGTGTGGCGAGTAGATCGCGCAGCCCCGCCCGCACGCCTTCATAATCGATCGATTCGATAAAGACATCCGCATCCTGCGCGGCAGGCCGAACCAGCCAGCCGTCAACCAGGCGGTCAGTCGTCGCCAGCGCAGCCAGCGCCGCCTCTGGCCGAGCGTCATAACGGCGCTCGCGATCGGCGATGAGCCACGCCTGTTGCTCGATCGCGACGCTCGGCCGACCGCGCGAGCTGGCCGAGGACCGCAACGCGTGGGCCGTCTCCTCGGCGTGCAGCGGGCTTATCTGGGCCATACCAACAGCGCCGCTGGCAACGTTTTCGGCCCACGGATCGAATTCGCTCGCGCTTCGCAACGTCGATTCGATCAGGAGCGGATCGACGCCATACCGTTCGGCCACGCCATCGGTGAGGCTGGCGAACGGACGCGGATAGGCGATCTTGCGCAGCGCCGGCGGCGCATCCTGGGGCGCTTGAATCGCCGCCGCTGTATACGCCGCCTGACCGAGGCGAGCCGCGCCACCAGTCAAGCCCAGGTTGGCAAAGCGGCGGGCGAGCACGTACAGGCGATCGGCTCGGTCGGGATAGCGCTGCAGCAGCTCATCGGCTTCCCAGCTGCCCTGACGAAACAGGCCCAGGCTGGCTTCTG
>DASYKL010000027.1:0-10338 GCA_035995405.1 Chloroflexota bacterium | reverse complement strand
GCGAAACGAGCGGCCCCTGGACTCGACCCACCGTATCGTCCCGTCCGGCCAGACCGACCGCC
Organism: Chloroflexota bacterium; assembly: GCA_035995405.1. Classification (GTDB taxonomy): domain Bacteria; phylum Chloroflexota; class UBA6077; order UBA6077; family CF-72; genus CF-72. The sequence goes on along the minus strand of DASYKL010000027.1, from coordinate 10,276 downwards.
ACACGGTGATCGAATCGCGATTCTCAGCCCGGGCGGCCTTCTCCTCGATTTCAAACGCCGCCCAGTCGTCTGGGTGGACGGCGCGCCGAAAGGCTTCGAACGTGCCGTCGTATGTCCCGGGCGCTAGACCGCACAGCGCTTCGGCTTCCACCGACCAGGTGTGCGCGTCGCTGACAATGTCCCAGTGCCAGGTGCCCATCCGGGCTGCCTGCAACGCCAGCCGGCTGAGCTCTTCGCTTGCATTCAGCCTGGCCTCTGCCTGCTTGCGGGCTATGAATTCTTCTTCCGCGGTAACACGTTGTCCACGGCCGCGAATGCGCTCTCGCAGGCCGTCGTCGGACTGCGATTTGTCGGCCATCTCGAGCCAGGTTGGCCCGTCGTACGCGATCCGCGCTTCTAAATCGACGGCCGTCACCGGGTGGCTCAAATAGTAGCCTTGCGCCACGTCGCAGCCCAGACCGGCGAGAAGATCCCAGGTCGCGCGGTCCTCAACGCCTTCGGCAACGACACGCAGTTGTAGAGCATCCGCCAGGTCGATAATGGCTCGCACGAGCGCCCGCGCGCTCGCGTCAGTGGCCATTGCCCCAACGAATGAGCGGTCGATTTTCAACTCGTCCACCGGCATGTTCTTCAACGAGTCCAGCGACGAATAACCGGTGCCGAAGTCGTCAATTGAAATCTCAACGCCAACAGCCCGAAGCTGACTCAGGTTATCAGCGGCGCGCGTCGGGTCAGCCATCAGGCTGCTTTCCGTAATTTCGAGGACAACGGCACGTGCTGGCGCGCCATATCGTTGCAGGACCTCCGCGATCATCTCCGGCAGCAGCGGATCCTGCAGGGTGCGTCGTGACAGGTTGATCGCGACCGGTAGGTCCATGCCCGCGTCGCGCCAGGCGCGCTGTTGTCGCAACGCCGCATCCAGCACCCACTTGGTGAGCGGTGTAATCAGGCCCGTTTGCTCGGCCAGCGGGATGAACTCGCTGGGCGGCAGGAATCCGCGCACAGGGCTCTGCCAGCGGACCAGCGCTTCCACCCCAACCAGCGTGCCATGGCGCAGGTCCAGCTTGGGCTGAAAGTGCAGCAGCAGCTCATCATTTTCGAGCGCACGCCGTAGCTCGCCACCGAGTGCCAGTCGCTCGGCACTGTAATGGTCCTGGTCAATTGTATACACCATGACACCACTGTCGCCGCGCTTGGCCACATACATGGCGACGTCGGCGGCGCGGAGCAGTGTCGCGGCGTCATCACCATGTGCCGGGTAGCTGGCGACGCCGATGCTGGCGCCAATCTCGACCGCCTGGCCATCCAGGTCGAAGGGAGCTTCCAGTGTCCGCAACAGCAGTTGTGCCACCGCGGCCGCATTCGTCGCATCGGTGGCCGGCAACAGGATGCCAAACTCGTCGCCACCGAGACGCGCGATGGTGTCCGACGCGCGCAGCAGCCCACGCAACCGCGGGCCAATTTGCTGCAGCAATACGTCACCGTAGTGGTGTCCGAACGTATCGTTGATCTCTTTGAAACGGTCGAGGTCGACGAGTAGGAGCGTCAGCGGCGTTCGCTCCCGCGCAGCAAGTGCAATCGCCTGTGATAGACGGTCCTGTAACAGGGTGCGGTTAGGCAGCTGGGTCAGGCCATCGTGCCGCGCCTGGTGCTGCGCCGCGTCTCTCGCTTGTCTGAGCTCGCCATTGGCCGCCGCTAACTCCGCGGTGCGTTCCAAACTGGCGAGAGCGGCCGATGCCAGCCCAGCCAGAAGCTCCAGCACCTCTGCGTCCTCGTCGGTGAACTGCCGGGCTGGATCGTTGCTGTTGGCCGACAATGCACCCATCAGGCGCCCCTCGTGGAGCAGTGGCACGGCAATGGCCGCTCGTACACCGGCCCTGCCAGCCGGCGTCTCATTGCCACTCTGTTTCTGGTAGTCGTTGAAAATCACCGGTGCTCGTCGCTCGATTGCTCGTCCACTCACGCCGGCGCCGACGTTGATGACGTTGTACTCGTCTGCCGTGGGCACGCTATTGCGGACCGCCACAAGCACGCCAGCGACACTGTCCCAGCGCGTCAAGGTGCCGGTGTCGCAGCCAAGTACGGCGACGGCCTCAGCCAACAATTCCGTGAGCACACGTTCGGGGTCGGACTCCGATGCAAATCGACGTGCCAGGCGCAGCATGGACTCGCGGCGGGCGAGCTGCGTCTGAGCCGCAAGCTGCTGCTTGCGCAGCGTCACATCGCGAAAGACGAGTACGGCACCTGACAGCCGCCCGTGCGTGGTGAGTGGCGTCAGGACATAGGACACCGGCAAGTCGGTACCGTCCTTGCAGGTAAACACATCGTCCTCATTGCGATACGTCTGGCCAGCGCCCAGCATGGCTGGCAGCGAACCATCACGCACTTCATCTCGCGCTTCGGACCCGATCGAGACACCAACGAGAAACAGCACGTCGCGGCCGAGGAGCTCGTCTTGCCGCCAGCCGAGCAGCTGCTCTCCGCGCGGGTTGATCAGGAGGAGCCGGCCCGCGGAATCAAGCGCGCAGAGTCCATCGCCTAACGACTCGACAATTGCGCTGAATCGGTCCCGCTCGACGCGCAAGCTACCCGATAGCTCCTGCATTTCACGCGAGGAAATATCGAGGGAGCGCTCGAGCAGATAGCGCTCCTGGTCACCCTCGGCGTACGTCTGGCTGACACGTTCGAGAAACGCCAGCCACCGCTCGGACTCGGGCTCAGTGTGAGAAACAGTCAGCCCGTTCTTCTTGAGCTGTCGAGCGAGGAGTGGATGCATGTGGCTGCCCTGGGCGCGAGCCGGAGGTGGGCTCAGCCGGGCCCCTCCACAGACCAAACTGGCGAGTCGAGTATCGGCTGCCGCGGTGCAATCTGAAGCCTCGTTCCACCTATCCCACCAACGAGCTGCCTGACAAAGGCGTGTCAAAATGGCTTCACTACCTGGCGCTGCGGACGTGTGCGGCGATGGTCTCTCGCATGGCGCGGTCCCGCCTGGTCAGACGTTGCAAGTCGTGATTGCCCATCGGCAGATCGCGATACCTGGGCATCTGGTCGGCGCTTTTGCCGCGCAGCGGGGTCGGTAGCGTCGAGTGCGCGCTGGGCCATTATTGACATCATCGATTGACTGGGTAAACTATTCGCCAAGCGAGCTCGCTGGAGTGTGCCATGGGTTACAACGTCAAAGGTCAATTACTCGAAGTCTGCACCTGCGAGATTCTGTGCCCGTGTTGGGTCGGCGAGGACCCGGACGGCGGGACGTGCGATGGTGTCCTGGCCTGGCACTACGATGAGGGCCAGGTCAACGGCGTTGACGTCGCAGGCCGCACGTTCGTCATCCTGACGCACATTCCGGGCAATATTCTCAAGGGCAATTGGCGCATCGTCGCGTATGTCGACGACGGCGCCTCGGACGACCAGCGCAATGCGCTGCTGGACATGTGGACCGGCAAGCTCGGCGGGCCGGTCGCCGATCTCGCGGCACTCGTTGGCGAGATTCTGGGCGTCGAGCAAGTGCCGATTACCTTCGACGTCCAGGCCGGCAAAGGTCGACTCAAGATCGGTGATGCGATTGAAGCCGAGCTCGCGCCGTTCAGAGGCGCTACGGGCAAAGAGACGACCCTGCACGACACGGTCTTCACAACCATTCCGGGTTCGCCTGCCTATCCAGGCAAAGCATCGAAGTATGTCGTGAGCGCTCCGAAGTACGGCTTCTCGGTCGATCTGCACGATCACAACGCCGTGCAGGGTAGCTTTGCGTTTGAGGCCTGACGGCGCGCACGCAGACACATGCGTCTGACCGTCGGCGAGCGTCGACCGTTTATGGCCGCGTTCGCCGCGCTTATCGGCGTGGCGTGGCTCAGCTTATGGTGGTGGGGTCAGTCGCCGTACGGCAGGTTCCTGTCCCACGAAAATCTGGACGCGGCCGGCGGCGCGCCATGGTCGATGGTCTTCATTGCCGGTTGGACGCTCATGATCGTGGCCATGATGCTGCCGAGCAGTATGCCGCTGGTGATCATGTTCGCCAGGCTGACACAGCGCCGCAGCGATCGGCTATTGCTGGTGGGGCTGTTGTTGCTGGGCTATCTGGGCGCCTGGGCGGTCTTCGGCGCCGCCATCCACGCCAGTGACCTGCTCCTGCATGCAGCAGTGAGCAACATCGATTGGCTGGGCAGCCACGCCTGGCTGATCGCCGCCTCGACACTGGCTGCGGCCGGGCTCTACCAGTTCTCGTCGTTGAAGTATCGGTGTCTGGACAAATGTCGCTCGCCGCTGAGCTTCATCGCCGAACACTGGCGGGGGCGGCGCGAGCGCGGCCAGGCCTTTGTGCTCGGTGTGCACCACGGGCTGTTCTGTGTCGGCTGCTGCTGGCTCTTGATGTTGCTGATGTTCGCCGTTGGGGTTGGCAACCTCGGGTGGATGCTCGTGCTGGGCGCGATCATGGCCTTTGAAAAGAACATGCCGTTCGGTCGACGCATGAGCGCCCCGCTCGGCGCAGTGCTTGTGGCCGCCGGGCTAGGTGTCGTGCTCTGGGCCACCGTCCCGGCGCTGGGTCTGCTCGGCTCGATGGGCGGAGCATAGACTATGCTGCCCTTGCGGTGCTGGATGGCAAGCGGCTCTCCGTCTCGGGCTCCAGCTGCATCGCAACCGGCTTGCCGGTTGTCGCCGGGCCTTGCGGCAGCCGCTGCTGACGAGGCGCCGACTCCGTCTCTGACACGGTATTGCGCAGCGCCGTCAGACCGGCCAGCGACAGCACAGCCAATACGCCAAGCATAGTCGCGGCCATGTAGGCGCCGGCCAGGTCGAAAGCCATATAGCGGTCGCCGACGTATTGGGTGAGCGTCTGCGTGCGGCCTACCAGATGGCCGGATACGACACTCACGGCGCCGAACTCACCCACCGAGCGAGCGATCGTGAGCACCACGCTGTATCCGACCGCATGCCGAATATTGGGCAACGTGACATACCAGAACGTCTGCAGTGCCGACGCTCCGGAGATGGCCGCGGCTTCTTCCTGATCAACGCCAAACTCGCGCAGCACCGGCTCGACCGCCCGCACCACAAATGGCAACCCAACGAACATGGTTGCCAGGACAATTCCTGGCACATCGAACATCACCCGCAGACCAAGCCCGCTGAATGTTGGACCGAGCCAGCCCCGCGCACCATACGCGAGCAGGAGCGCAAGTCCGACGACCACCGGCGAGAGTGCCAACGGCAGGCTGACCAGTGGTCCGAGTATGCCGCGCAGCGGATTGCGCGAGCGCACCAGGACGAATGCGCACACCACCCCAAAGACGGTGTTGAACGGAACGGCGATCGCCGTCACCAGCAGCGTCAAGCCGATCGCGTGCAGTGCTTCAGGTCGCATCAGGGCCGCCCAGAAGATAGCCAGTCCGCTCGCAAAGGCGTTGTACAGGACGAGTCCGACCGGCGCGCCGATGAGCGCGGCAACATACGCCAACACCAGCCAGCGCACCCAGCGTGGCGGCCTAGTCCGCATACGAATTCCAGCGCCGGCGCAGTACATCGACGCCCACGAGCGCGACCACCGTCAGCACGAGCAGGACCAGCGAAATCGCGGCGGCGGAGCCGGTGCTACCTTGCTCCACCTCGCCGAAAATGTACACGGATGCCAGTTGCGTCGAGAACGGAATGTTCCCGGACAACAGGACCACCGCGCCGTATTCGCCGAGCGCGCGAGCGAACGCCAGCGCCGCACCCGACAGCAACGCCGGCCACAGTTGGGGCAGGATGATGTGACGAAACAACGTCCAACCACCGGCGCCCATAGTTCGAGCCGCGGCTTCGACCTCCGGATCCAGTGCGATCAACACCGGTTGGACCGTGCGTACGACGAAGGGAAAAGTGACGAACAGCAGCGCCAGCACGATTGCCAGACGCGTATAGGCCACATTGACGCCCAGCGGGCTGTTGGGTCCGTACAACGCGAGGAGCGTCAGGCCGGCGACGATCGTCGGCAGCGCCAGCGGCAAGTCGATGGCCGCATCGAGAATGGACCGACCAGCGAATGTGTCGCGGACCAGGACCCACGCCGTCGCCGTGCCGACCACCATGTTGACCAGCGTCACGAGCACCGACGTACCGACGGTGAGCTCGAGCGCCGCCAGTGTCTGCGGATTGCTGATGGCCAGCCAGCCGCCCTGATCCCAGGTGCCGGCGGCCTGTCCGATGAGCGCGGCGAGCGGAATGAGCACCACCAGGCTGAGGTACAGAGACGTCAGTCCAAACCCGACCGGCGCCTGGCGGACGGAACGTCGCAGACGATGTAGCGGCTCGAGTTGAACAGCGTCGCTAACCGTGGCCACGTGCTCCAGCCAGCTCGCGCAGAACCTGGCTGACCAGACCGCTGTCCCGATCGAAGAACTGTTTGTCGACAGTCGACCAGCCGCCCAGATCGTCTATCGTGAAGAACGCCTGGGGCACCGGGAAAGAAGCGCCGACCTCCGACGCCACGTCCTTGAGCACCGGCCGGTAGCCGGCGTTGGCCCACTGACGTTGACCGTCTGCACTCCGCAAATAGGCAACAAAGGCCTGCGCCACTAGAGCATTGCGCGCGTTTTTCAGCACGGCGATCGGGTTTTCAATGAGGATCGTCGACGTGGGGACCACGTAATCCACGGCTTGGCCGCCCTGTTGCGCGGTGATCGCCTCATTCTCGTATGAGATAAGCACATCACCTTTGCCACCGACGAAGGTAGTCATCGCCTCGCGGCCGCTCGGTGGCTGGACGGTGACGTGACCGAGGAGATCTTTCAGATAGGCGCGCGCGCTGTCGGCCGACCCGGTTTCCTTGACCCTGGCGCCATAAGCAGCCAGCAGATTCCACTTCGCGCCGCCAGACAGGAACGGATCTGGCGTGACGACCTCGACATCGGGCTTGAGCAGGTCGGCCCAACTCTGGATATTTTTCGGGTTGCCTTTGCGCACGACCAGGACGGCGACCGAATTGGTGACCATGCCGTGGAAGTCGTCGCGATTCCAGTCCGCGGCGACCAGGCTGGCCGAGACGAGTTTGGCCACGTCGGATTCAAGCGATAGGGCAACCACGTCGGCTTCGAGGCCGCTGATGACGGCCTGCGTCTGGCTGCCGGAGGCGCCGAACGATGGATCGATGAGCACGCCGTGTCCGGGCTGCGTCTGCTGGAAGGCCGGAATCAAGCGCGCATAGGCCTCTTGTGGTGTGGAGTAGGCGACCAGCGCCAGACGGCTGCTCGTCGGCGAACTGGCGACCTGGCTGGCTGGTGGGCTACAGGCGGCCAGGACCAGGCAGAGCAAGCCAACCAGGAAAGACGGTGCACTCCTGGGCCGACGGAGGGACCGCGGAGAAAGGTGAAGCAAGGGTTCCATATAGTTGATTGACAAGCTCAACTATACACTGCTAAGCCGCGTCCGCCAAGGCCCCTCGTCGTTCGCTGCTCACCGCCGCGGCGGAGCCCACGGCGCTTGTGCACTGCCGCGCCCACCATGACCTCAGCCCCGGCCGAGAGTGTGGCCGCCGGCGGCGACGCTAGCTGGCAGGTCCGCCTATGCCGTCACGCGTTCCGCGAGCGCGGCGGAGCCCTCGATGGCGGCGATGAGCTCGTGGCGCCGGACGGCGTCGGTGAAGTCCGGCACCGTGTGCGTTCCGCGCTCGATGTCTGCTGCGAACGCGGCGTATGCCCGCCCGACGTTGAAGGCGGGCGATCCTTGCAGGCTGGTGAGCGTCGGCCATTTCTCTGCCAGCGCCGCCGGCACGACAAGCTCGGCGGGTTTGTTTCGCCCCTGTGCTCCCGCGACCGTTAAAGGATAGATCTCAGGGAACGCGGCGTCGGCGGTAATTCGAAGCGTACCGTCAGTTCCGTTGATTTCCCAGAGAAAGCCGGTCCCACCCGCCACGGCCTCACGAAAGTGAACGCTGGCGGTCGCCCCGGCGGCGAGCGTGCCTATCACCGCGATTTGGTCGGCCGCCGTTTTCACGATCTGCTCGCCGGTCTCTTCGATGCTGATGAGCGGTCGGCGAAGAGCCGACACCGCCCACAGGTCAGCGAACTCACTCAGAAGGTAGGTGAGAGTGTCCAGGCTGTGGCCGAGGGCAATGGTAAGCAAGTTGGCCCCATTGCGCTTGTCGAGCATGTAGGCGTTGGATTTGACCACGACGTCGCCCGGAATCGACAGTCCGACCATCGTCGTTGACAGGACCTCGCCGACATATCCGTCGCGGAGCAGCTGCTGCACGAACTCGATCGCCGGCGCCTGACGGGCTTGCAACCCGACCACCGTCTGCACACCCTGCTCGGCAGCGAGCGCCGCCATCGCCCGCGCGTCGTCGAGGTCACGGCCAAGTGGCCACTCGCAGTAGACAGCCTTGCCGGCCGCAAGCGCGGCGGACACGAGCTGTCGATGGTGCGGGACCTTGACCGTCACAGCGACCACGTCGATGTCTGCTTGGGTTACCAGCTGCTCGTGGTCCGAGAACACCTGGCTGACTCCGAATGCGTCGCCTGCGGCCCGTGCGGAGGCGTTGCTGTGCGCGCTCAGTGCACGGATTTCGTAGTTCGGCAGGGCGCGCAGCGCCGGGATGTGGGCGCTGGCCGCCCAACCGCGGGTGGCGCTGACACCGATGATCCCGACACCCAGCTTGGATAGTGTTGATGTCACCGCTACTCTCCATTTCTATCATGTAGTTGTCTATACAACTATCTCTAGAACAACAGTATGTCAGGGTACTTTGTCATGTGCAACTAGCGTGCTACTATTCGTTATGTGTGGATCCTGGGTGTGGTGAACCGGTGAGCGCCCGATCCGAGCATTCCCGAGTGACGCCAGGCGCGGACCAGCAGTCGCGCTTCAATGCCTGGCATGCTTTTCTGGTTGCCCACGCCGCTCTCGAGCCCATCCTCAATCGCGAGCTCGAGGCAGCCTGTGGTCTGCCGCTGCGCTGGTTCGACGTGCTTACGCAGCTACACATGACGGCGCATCAGCGCTTGTCGATGACTGAGCTGGCTAACGCCGTGTTACTCAGCAAGAGTGGCCTGACCAGGCTGGTCGATCGGATCGAGGAGGCTGGACTCGTCCAGCGAGTGTCCGCGCCCGGCGATCGCCGCAGCCTGCTCATCGTGCTCACTCCCAGCGGCCAGAAGATGCTGAAGCGCGCCGCGCCGATCCACGAGAACGGTATCCGACATCATTTTGGCGCCTACATCCGCGACAACGAAGCGGCCGCCGTTGAAGCCGCTCTGGGGCGCGTCGCCGCCGCCGCGCGCCAGGACGTCTCGCTCGAAGCTGACGCTACTGACTCTGCATGAGATCAAGATGAAAGCAGTGGTGCTCAGCGCACCAGGACCGGTCGAGAACTTGCAGATCCGCGAGTTGCCGATTCCCGAACCGCAACCGGGGTGGGTCCGCATCAAGGTCGAGGCGTTTGGCCTCAATCGATCCGAGCTGCACACCCGTCTTGGCCTGGCCGAAGGCGTCATGTTGCCGCGTGTGCTGGGCATCGAATGCGTCGGCGTCGTCGACGCCATACCAGAAGGTGACTTACACAGAGGTCAGCAGGTGGCCGCGATGATGGGCGGCATGGGCCGCACGTTCGACGGCGGTTACGCCGAATATACGGTTGTCCCACGCACCAGCGTGATCCCATTCCACTCCGACCTACCCTGGGAGGTCCTCGGCGCGATCCCGGAGACTTTGCAAACCGGGTATGGCTCCCTGACCACTGGACTGGACCTCAAAGCCGGCGAGACTCTCCTGATTCGCGGCGGAACCTCGGCGCTCGGCCTGGTCGCTGCTGCACTCGCCAAAGAGATCGGGGCGACGGTCCTCTCCACCACCCGGCGCGCCGATCGCACTCGAGCACTCAGCGACCACGGCGTCGACTACGCGCTGGTCGACACCGGACTGATCGCTGCGGAGGTCCGCCAGATCGTACCCGGCGGCGTCCACGCAGCGTTGGAGTTGATCGGCACGCCGACCCTGCCCGACACACTCGCAGCGACCCGGGTCCACGGCACGGTGTGCTTCAGCGGGATGCTTTCTAACGACTGGATCGTGCCGAACTTCTACCCGATCGCCTACCTGCCCAAGGGTGTGCGCCTGACGGCCTATGGTGGCGACAGCACCGACCTGCCTCCCGACGTTCTTCAGAGCTATCTCGACAAGATCGCCTTAGGCAAGATGACGCTCGGCCCGACAAACGTCTACCGCTTCGATGACATTCGCACGGCGCACGCTGACATGGAGCACAACCGCGCAGTCGGCAAGCTCGTCGTTCGCATCG
>DASYKL010000026.1:0-3329 GCA_035995405.1 Chloroflexota bacterium | reverse complement strand
ACCCGTGGCTAACGGAGTACACCCCCGTCAATGAGCCGTTGACGACGGCGCGGTTCTCGGGACTGTACGGCCACTGGTACCCGCATGGCCGCGACGAGCTCACGTTTGCCAGGATCCTGCTTGTGGAGTGCCGCGCGGTCGTGCAGGCGATGGCTGCAATCCGTCAGGTAAATCCGAGGGCCCAACTGGTACAAACGGACGATCTCGGCAAGACCTATAGCACGCCGCGGTTGGCGTATCAGGCGGCTTTTGAGAACGACCGCCGCTGGCTAACCTGGGACCTGCTCTGTGGCGCGGTCAGCCCAGAGCATCCGCTGTGGTCGTATTTGCGGTGGCTCGGTATCGACGAGGCAGAACTGGACTGGTTTCTGGATCATCCGTGTCCGCCAGATGTGGTGGGCATCAACCACTACATCACCAGCGAGCGGCTGTTGGACGACTACCGCGAGCCCTACCCGCGTGACCGCTGGGGCGGTAACGGTCGTGACGTTTACGCTGATATGGAAGCAGCGCGCGTCCGAGCAGAGGGTGTCGGTGGCTGGCGCGTCCTGGTGAACGAGGCGTGGCAGCGTTACGGGCTGCCAATCGCGCTAACGGAAGTCCACCTGGGGAGCACGCGCGATGAGCAGCTGCGCTGGTTGGCCGAGGCATGGACGACGTCCGAGACACTGCGCGCGGAAGATGGAGTGGATATTCGGGCTGTCACCGCCTGGTCGTTGTTTGGGGCGTTTGACTGGAATCACCTGGTGACTTGCACGCACGGGTTTTACGAGGCGGGCGTGTTCGACTGGCGGTCGCCAGTACCCCGTCCTACCGCTCTCGCAGGACTTGTTCGCGAGCTGGCGCACGGGCGCGTGCCGGACCATCCTGTTTTCGACGTGCCGGGCTGGTGGCGGCGGCCGGACCGGCTCACTGTTCCACCGGTGCTTACGGAGTTTCACAGCACACCCAAAATCGCCGTTCGCCGCGCGGCCCGAAAGCCTCCGACCGTGCGGCCGGTGTTGATCACCGGCGCGAGCGGTACGCTCGGCCGCGCATTCGCGCGGATCTGTCACGAGCGCGGGCTGCCGCACCAGCTCGTTTCACGCCAGGAGATGGATATCGCGAATCGGCGGTCGGTCGAACAGGTACTCGACGCGTTGCGACCCTGGGCCATCATCAATACCGCCGGCTACGTGCGGGTGGATGACGCCGAGCGCGACGTGGAACGCTGCATGCGCGAGAATGCTCGCGGCCCCGAAATCCTGGCGGAGGCGTGTGCCGCGAACCGCGGCCGACTGGTCACGTTCTCGTCAGACCTGGTGTTTGACGGCACCAAAGACGCCCCATACGTGGAGGGCGACCGGGTTGATCCTTTGAACGTCTACGGGCGCAGCAAGGCCGAAGCCGAGCAGCGGGTGCTGGCAGCTGATCCGACAGCACTCGTCGTGCGCACCAGTGCCTTCTTTGGGCCGTGGGACCCGCACAACTTTGTGTTCGCCGCGCTGCGTGCGCTAGCCGCCGGTGAGCTCTTTGTCGCGGCGAGCGACTCGGTCGTGTCACCCACGTACGTCCCTGATCTGGTGCATGCGACGCTCGACCTGCTGCTGGACGGCGAGACCGGTATCTGGCACCTGGCCAACGACGGTGCGCTGAGCTGGGCCGACCTGGCGCGCAGAGCGGCGGAGTGCGCCGGCGTAGCGGCTGGTGGGGTGCAGGCACGGTCGACTGCCGAATTGGGCTGGGCCGCCGCGCGCCCACGAGTGAGCGCACTGCGCAGCCAGCGCGGCTGGATCATGCCGCCGCTAGACGATGCGCTGGCCCGCTTCATCGCGGACGGTGTTGGGACTCTGCGTCGACCGTGACGGACCCCTGCGGCGTTGCACATTTTGTGCTGATTACGGCGGAGTTGCAGCGCCGGCGGCACAACTGGTGCATGTGACCCGGCCAATTGAGTCTTGAACGAGGTCGACCTTGCCCATCGTCCCAGATATCCTGTGCTTCTCACACCTTCGCTGGGATCACGTGTTCCAGCGGCCGCATCATCTCATGAGCCGCTTCGCGGCCCGCCAGCGGGTGTTCTACGTCGAGGAGCCTGTGCCCCATGATGGCCCAGCCACACTGCAAGTAAGCCAGCGGGATGCCAATCTGTACGTCGTAGTCCCGCATTTGCCCGGCCACCTCAGCGCGGCTGCGGCAGCCGGTGTTCAGGAGCAGCTCCTCGAACGACTACTGGCGAGCAGACGAATACACACCTTCGTAGCCTGGTATTACACGCCGATGGCGCTGACCTTCACCTCACGTATGCGGAGCGCGCAAGCCGTGATCTACGACTGTATGGACGACTTGTCTGGCTTCCGCGGCGCGGCACCCGAGTTAGTCCAGCGTGAGGCAGAGTTGTTCGGTAGAGCCGACCTCGTGTTTACGGGCGGGCGGAGTTTGTTCGAGGCGAAACGTCAGCAGCATGCAGCGGTGCACTTGTTTCCGAGTAGCGTCGATGTGCATCACTTCGCCGCGGCGCGCCTCCCACAGGCAGAACCCGCTGATCAAACAGCTATTGCGCATCCTCGACTGGGATACTGCGGCGTCTTAGACGAGCGGCTGAATTTCGAGTTGTTAGCCAGCGTTGCGGATGCGCGACCGGATTGGCAGATGGTGCTGGTCGGGCCGTTGGCCAAGATCGACCCGTCCGAGCTGCCCCGGCGCCCGAACATCCACTATCTGGGGCCCAAAGCATATGCCGAATTGCCCGCCTATTTGAGTGGGTGGGAAGTCGCATTGTTGCCGTTTGCTCATAACGATGCGACGCGGTTTATCAGCCCAACGAAAACACCCGAGTACCTTGCCGCCGGCTGTGGCGTTGTGTCTACGTCCGTTCGCGATGTGGTGCGGCCTTACGGTGAACGTGGGCTGGCCCGCATCGCGGACACCCCGCGTCAGTTCGTGGCCAGTGTGGCCGCGGCTCTCGCAGAAGATCCCAGCGTGCGGCGCCGGCGGGCCGATGCGTTTCTCGAGGGCATGTCATGGGACGCTACATGGGATGCGATGCGGAGCTTGCTGGACCCGGTGCTGATCGGTCGCCGGGAGACGCGCGAGCCACAAGCGGCAGTGGCTGCGGGGGTGGGCGTGGGCGTGGCGTAATCCCACAGCCTGCCGCGCTCGCGCATCGCGTCGGGCTCAATCTCACGGTCTGACGATGGCCTTAACCGTGGTCGGATCACTACGCGAAGCCGTCAGCGCTGCCTCGACCTCGTGCAGGCCGTAGTGGCCGGTCACCATTGAATCGAGGTCCACGCGCCCGGAGGCGACTAGCTGGATCGCTGTCGGCCAGGTGTTGGCGTAGCGGAACG
>DASYKL010000025.1:0-2055 GCA_035995405.1 Chloroflexota bacterium | reverse complement strand
TTCCGGGTTGGCCAACATGCTGTTTCTGGTGCCAAGCATCACGCTCGTGCAGCGTCTGACGCCACCGCCGCTGCGCGGGCGCGTGTTTGCTGTTCGATTCATGCTGACGTTCGGCGCGTTCGCCGCCTCCAACGCGCTGGTCGGTAGTGTGGCCGACATCGTCGGCGTGAGTCAGCTGCTCTTGATTCTGGGCGGAGCGATGCTGCTGCTTACAGGCCTGGCCTCCTTGTTGCCCTCGGCCCGTGACGTTTAGCCAGTGCTGACAGTCCAGAGGTACCGGTCCTGATTGGTGGTCGGCAACCGTTCTTCTGTGCAGCAGTCCACCGAAAGGCAACTCCGATGCACACCGTGAATTTCAGCACAACCTGGGGCTAAACCTCGGGGCTCACGCTGGCGAGTAGCCGGCGTCACAATTCCTTGAGATCCCCTGTCTACGCCCCCATACTCCGCTCGCTTCGAAGCGGAAATGATGATTCTGGGCCTTCCTCAACGCGCCGGGGTTTTCTGGTGGGTCGTCGTCGTCTCCGCTGCTGTCATCCTCATTGGCAGTTGGTGCCTGACGCCGCCAGATCTGTCTGTGGCGCCCGCCGCTCTTTTTTTCGCCATCGCCTGTGGACTGGCGGAACGCGTCCAGGTCCGCTTGAGCTCGTCGCGACCTGGCAGTGACGTGTTGTCCAGCGTTTCGTGCGCAGTTTTGATTGCGGCGGTGCTGCTCTTTCCCCTGGCCTGGGCGACACTCATTGCCGCGGCCGGGCTGGGTTTGGGCGGAGCACTAAGAGGTCAACGGGGACCGCTCAAGCTCCTGTTCAACATGGCCAACTTGACGCTGAGCGTGGCGGCGGGGAGTGTGCTGTGGAGCCTGACGGGCGGCGACATTGGACTGGCCTCACCGTTTTCCGTCGCAGGTATCGCTCTCGCGGCGGTGGCGTATTTCGCGATCAACACCGGTCTCACCGCCGCGATGGTCGCCTTCGTGCTTGATTTGCCGATCGGCCTGATCTGGCGCCGCGGACATGGCCATCTGCTGATCGCGAACCTGGCTCTACTCGCGGTCGGCGTACCGATCGCCGGCTTGTGGCTGGCGTATCCGTGGATGCTGATCTGTCTGGCGATCGCCCTGGTCGCTTTGCAGCGGGCCATGGCTGACCGCGTCAAGCTAGAAACGCAGACCCTCGACAGCCTTTTCGAGCTGGCGGACATCCTGGATGCGCGCGACACGTACACCCACGGTCACTCTGAGCGGGTGGGGCACTACGCCGAGCAGCTTGCCGTGCAGCTCCACCTGGCGGGCGATCGGGTCCACCTGGCGTTTCTTGCTGGCCGACTGCATGACATCGGCAAATGCGCGATCGACAACGAAGTCTTGCTCAAACGCGGAGCACTCGATGACACCGAGCGCGAGCATATGCGGCGGCATCCGGAAGTTGGTAGCGCCATGCTCGCTCACTTCACACTGTTCCGCGAAGTAGCGCGCTTTGTGCGCGGCCACCACGAACGGTGGGATGGCGACGGCTACCCGGACGGTTTACTCGGCGAGGCGATCCCCCTTGAGTCGCGCATCATTGCTGTCGTGGACTCCTACGATGCGATGACGACCACGCGTCCCTATCGCACCGCGCTGCCGCACCAGGAAGCGGTCCGGCGGCTGCGCGAAGGCGCCGGCGAACAATGGGATCCTCGAGTCGTGGCGACGTTCATTGCCTGGGCCGACGAGCACCCCAGACGCGCGCCGCTCAGTACGGCAGCGCCTGCCGCGCAACGCGAGCTACAGATCGTCTAGGCTTCGCTCACGTCCCAGGGCTGTTGGTTTTCGGCGCCGCTGACGCGCTCGGGATCAACGCGGACGATCAGTCGACCCGTTTTGTCGGCGGGGTACGGTCGACCGAAATAGCGCTGCGACAGCCGATCGATGTGCTCGCCCGCGCGTTCGGTTGTAGTGCTCGCCAGGCGGCCCTGGATTTGTGCCCAGCGGAACTGATCCTTGGGGTCGACGACCAGCAGCGTGACACGTGGATCGCGTTGCATGTGCTTGACCCAGGCTCGGCCGGGGCCGCC
>DASYKL010000024.1:0-1665 GCA_035995405.1 Chloroflexota bacterium | reverse complement strand
GTCCGCCGCCCACGTCGGGGCCGGTGTTTTGCTCGGCATGAAGCTGCTCGATCACCTGCGCTACGTACTGGCCCCCTCGCGCTGGCCATTGATGGTCTCCATGTGGACGGGCTGGATTCCCGAGGGTTACGTCAAACAGTTCCACGCCGGCTGGTTTTCGCGAGTCTCGCAACAGACTGACGCGCCAGCAGTGGCCCCGACAGCTGCGCCAGCTCGCGCCGCGGGTACGGCAGGCGGAGGCGTCTCGTGAAGTTCGTCTGGGCCATCATTGCCCTGCTCTATGCCGTGCTGAACATCTACGTCGGATATCTGTTCGTCACCGCGGCCACCGGCGCCAAGCTGTCGCAAAAAGGCATCCTGCTGCAAGCCCCGCCATTGCTCGGCGGATTAGCGCTCGCGGTCCTGGCGCTGCCGCTCCTGTGGAACTGCATCCGCCTGATCACCGCCAAAACCCCGCGCTACTAAGCCTTTCGGCGGGCCGATGCCTCCGAGAGTCCTACAGGTCTTCGGGCTTTGACGCGCCGCGGCCAAAAAAGTCACGGCGCGAAAAGGGCTGCTTGAGTCGCTCGGCTTCGGCAGCCTGCTCCGCCAGCCACTTCGCGCGCTTGGGCGAGTTGATCGCCGGATCGTAGACGCCGCCGGCGGTCAGTGCCGGCGCCGCCGGTGGAACGTCTTGCGGCGTGGCCGTCGCCGACACCTCTGTCCTGATGTCGAGGAGCTCGTCGAGCACGATTTGCCCTTCGTCTCGCTGCATGTCGCGAAACATCCTCACCCGCGCCGCCATCTCTGACGCGCCAGACGCCTCGAGCTGCTGCGCCATATCTTCGAGCTCGGCAACATGCAAATCGCCAAACGACCTGAGCTGCTGGATCACTCGCCCCAGGCGCGTGACCGGATGCATTGGCGGAAAGGTCGGCGCGATCGGCTGAGCGATGGCCGCCGCGGGCTGCTCAGTCAATGATCGTATGTCCGCGGTAGCTCACGATTTTGGGGGCCTCTTTTTCTGCGTCCGTAAACTTCTCGGCAGTAAACGTCGTGCCGGCTTCGAGCCGGGCGATGAGCTCCGCGAACGCGCCGGCGGCTGCCGAGGCTGGAACCACCAGAATCGGCGTGCCAGGCTTGGCTGCTTCTCGTGCGGCGTCTCGCAGCTCTGGCGGGACCACCAGAATATCCGTGTCCTCAGGCAAATCCTCGAGCGGCGCCAGTGTCGCCTTGACCTTCATATTGGCTCGCACAAAGGTCCGATCTAACCGCCGCCAGGTTTGCAGCCAATCGCCAGGCAGCCAGCCCAACTGGTAGCTGACGACGACCCGCTTGATGAGCACAGGCCCCGCCGCCTCGCCGCCAGCCGCTGCCTCGTCACCAGCCGCTGCCTCGTCACCAACCGCTGCCTCGTCACCAACCGCTGCATTGCCGTCCGCCGCACGTTGCGTTTCGTCCCCGTCGCTCATGTCTCACCGGCTATGATACGGCCGTGGAGGACGCCCAGGCCCTTGACGTCGCCCTCAAGGCTGCGCGGGCTGGCGGCCAGGTAGCTCTAGCCCACCTCGGCCAGACCGATTACATGCGCTGGAAGACCCACCGCGACGTCGTCTCCGGTGCCATCCTCGAGACCCAGGCCGCCATTCTCAATGTCCTGAAACAGGACACCCCCGACTGCGGGAT
>DASYKL010000023.1:0-8728 GCA_035995405.1 Chloroflexota bacterium | reverse complement strand
GCGTGGCAGCCCACAAGCTGAAGCAGCCCCTCGCCGTCGCGTGGGGCTACCTCGAGCTGCTGCTCGATGACCCACACCTGACGTTGTCGCCGACTTCGGTGGCGTATCTGCGGGAGATTGAGGATTCGCTGAGGTCCATGGACGACGTCATCAACAAGCTTCAGCAAGCCGCCGCGGCGCATACGCGCCCGTCTTCGGGCGATGCGGAGATCCTTGATCTCGAGTAGTCGAGCACTTTCTCACGCCACCAGCCTGGTCGCGCAGGGACTGCCTGAAGCACGGTTGACGTCGCAGGTCACGCGGTGTGCCGTTGAAGCCGTCGATGCCGACTTCGCCGCGGTGTTCTTGCAGGAAGAGCCAGGCCAGGGCCCCTCGGCCACCAGACCCATGTGGCGGCTCGCTGGTCACAGCGATGGAGACCAGGAGCTGCTAGCGGCTCTACCACGTTCCTACGGCCAGGGCGGCGGTATTCTGGCGCCGCTTTTCCAGAGTGCGCGCGATCTGCACGAGAATGACTTGCTGAACGGCGCACCAGAGGGTGCCCCGCTACCAGTACAGCTCCCCGTGCGCAGCATCGTTGGCGTGTCCATACGCCGCCCCAACAGTCGGCCTATCGGTGTGCTGCTCGTCTGCTCACGCGGGAGCAACGCCTTCGACGACCAAGCGCTGGACACGGTCCGCTCCCTGGCGCAATTGATCGGCCTGGGCATCGAAAACGCGCGGCTCGCGGCGGGCCAGCAGCGAGACCGTCGCATGGCCGCCGAGTCGGCAGTGACGCTCGGGACTGTCCTCGAATCGGTCGGCAGCGGCGTCTCCGTGGTCGAGCTCGACGGCACGATGCGCATCGTCAATAAGACCTTGCAAGACACCTTCGGACTGACCGGGCGGATGACCGGCCGACGCCAGGTTGATGTTTTTGCCAACGCGTCGGTCCAGGTCCGCGAGGCCGACACGTTTCAGCAGCGGCTGCGCGAATTGAGTGCCGATCCTTCGCAGGTAGACGAAAGCGAGTGGGAGTTGGCCACCGACCCACCGCGGATCGTCCAACGCTACTCGGCACCGATGCGCAGCGTGCTCGGCGAAGTGGTCGGCCGGGTGGAGGTTTACACCGACATTACCGAGTCGCGCCGACTCTACACCCAGCTACTCAACTCGGAAAAACTGCGCGCGATCGGCGAGATGGCGTCGGGCGTCGCGCACGACTTCAACAATTTGCTGGCGTCGATCGTCGGCCAGACCGAGCTGCTGCATCCCGACGAGCTGCCGCCCGGCACGCGGCAGGCGATTGCCACGATCCGCCAGGCCGCCCTCGACGGCGCGCGTATGGTGCGCAATCTGCAAGGCCTGGCGCGGCCGCGGGCCGAGACACCGTCGACGGCTGCTGACCTGAACGAGACCGTGCAGCTGGCACTGGAAATGGCGCGACCGCGCTGGGCCGGCTCGGCGCTGACGGGCAATGGTCCGATAGACGTCAGTGTGAACCTGGCCGATCCTGCCGGTCTGATGCGGGTGTCAATCGACCCGGCCGAGCTGCGCGAAGTGTTGCTGAACCTGCTGTTCAACGCCGCCGACGCCATGCCCGAGGGCGGCAGCATCCGCGTCTCGACGCGTCCTGGCCGCAAACCAGGCACAGCCGACCTCGAGGTGCGCGATACAGGGCACGGCATGCCGGAGTCCGTTCGGCTCCGTATCTTCGAGCCATTCTTCTCAACGAAAGGCCCCAAAGGCAGTGGCCTGGGCCTGGCAGTCGCCTACAGCATCATTACCCGCCGCGGCGGCGCGATCGAAGTCGACTCGCAGCCCGGCGACGGCACGGTGTTCACCATCACGCTGCCATACGCGCCGCTGCCGTCGGCGACCGGTGCGTCTTCGACCCAGCCACCGCCCACGACAGCGGGCACAACCGCTGAGTCGCCAGGCGGTTCTGTTGGCGCAACGGAGACGCCCGTGGCCTCGGCAGCGCAACAAGCTGCCACGCGCGCCGCGTCGTCAGCCGCGGTGAAAGGCGCTCGTATCCTGGTCGTCGACGACGAGCCTGGACTGGTGGCGATCGTTCGTCAATTGATGGAACGTTCCGGAGCAATCGTGTCGGTCGCCAACGGCGGCCGAGCGGCGCTGGATACGCTGCTCGTACCCAACGCCCAGTTCGACATCGTCATCACCGACCTGGACATGCCGGACGTGGATGGCTGGACCGTCGCATCGGAAGTCAAAACGCATCGTCCGAACACGCGCGTGGTCATGCTGACGGGCTGGGCAGGCGAGATCGCCCCCGATGACTTCAAATCTCGGGGCGTCGATGTAGTGCTGGCTAAACCATGTAGCCGCGCCGAGCTCGAATCGGCGATCAGCTCGCTCCTGGCGCCGAAACCAGTGCCGGGGTTCGACGTCTTGCTGGTCGATGACGAGCCCGCGTTTGCGCGCGCCGTTCGTGAGCTGCTGACGCTGCAAGGACATCGCGTCACCCTGGTCGACTCGGGTGACAACGCCTTACAGGCGATCGACGCCCAACGATTCGATGTCGTCCTGACCGATTACAGCCTGGGTGAGATGACCGGCGCGCAACTGGCGGATCGCCTCGCGGACAGAGAGGCGGTGCCGTTTGTAGTGCTCGTGACGGGCTATGCAACGGAGATCGATGACCCGAGCCTGCTGACGCGTGGCGTGAACGCGGTGCTGCCCAAACCGTGCCGCGGCGACGATTTGCGTCAGGTGCTCGCTCGCGTGCCGTCTCTTTAACTAGACAGAGCCGCGGTCGTCACCGACTCCATTACCTCGATCAGCTCTTCGAGATCGAAGGGCTTTGGCAATAACCCGAGGTGCTGGTCGGGGCCTTTGAGCTCGGCCAGGCGGCCCATCGCTTCGGCCACATAGGCGGTACAGACGATCACTGGCGTCCGCGCAAACGCCTGGTCGGCCCGTAGTGCCGCCAGGACTTCCCAGCCACTGACTTCTGGCATGACGACGTCGAGCATGATGACGTCGGGGTGGTCTTCCTGGGCCATGCCTACGGCGTTGCGCGACTCGAGACAGGTTCGGACGTGGTAGCCCTCGCCTTCGAGGCAGGATCGAATCACGTCGAGAAGTGCCGGAGTGTCGTCCACGACCAGGATCCGTGGCGCGGATGTAACGGTCACACTCGGCTCGGGCGCCATAGTATGCTGGCCAGACGCCGGCTCGCACGGCGTCGCCCTGCAGGTTGATGTCGATGCTTCATTGGTGTTCGCGTATCGTCCCCATCGTGGCGGTTGTCGCGGCCAGCTTTGCGTCGCCAGTTGCGGCGCAGCCGGTGCCACCTGTGCCGGTGCCTGGGGCTGCTGCAAGTCCCTTGCCAGGACAACCCCAACCGACGTGGGTCGTCAACTTTGAGTCGATCCCAGAGCGCAGCCGTCCAGATGACACCAGCGATCCGCTGGCGACGTTGCGCCAATTCACTTACCTCGAAGTACGCGGCTACCAGGGCGAGTGGGCCGAAGTGTTCAATCCGCGGACGCACGCCACGGGCTTCGTGCCGAGCGACGCCATCGGGCCGACCGATCCACCGCCCGCCTACATCACTGCCGATCCACCGCCGGTCGTCGATGAGCTGAACCTCGACGCGCGCGCGGTTCGCGGGGCAACCGCTTCCTTCTACCCGACGCCGGACGCCGAGGCGCAGGTCGAAAGGCTGGCCCACAACGCGCCAGTGACGTTGGCGGCGACGGTCGAAGGCGAAGACGGTGAGACCTGGTACCGCACCATAGACGGCGATTACGTGCCGAGCTCAGCGATTCGCGTGGCGCGGCCGCCAGCACGAAAATTCACGGGACGCTGGATCGATGTCGATCTGCGTGAGCCAGCGATGCTCGTGGCCTATGACGGCGACACGCCAGTCCTGACTACGCTGACCATCCACGGCGCGGGCAATCGTCCTACGCCGACAGGCGTCTTCACGATTCAGCGTCGCGTAGCCAACGAGACGATGAACAGCGACACGATCGGTATCCCTCGGTTTGGTCCTGGCGGGTATTACCTGACGAACGTCCTGTTTACGCAGTACTTCACGGGCGACGGGGCCAGCATTCACTACAACTACTGGAGCGGCAACTGGGGCTACGCCGCCTCCCATGGCTGTCTGGGCCTCACCTACGCCGACAGCAGCTTCCTCTGGGGCTGGGCGGGTATCGGCACTCCCATCTCGATTCACTTCTAAGCCCGTCATCGCCACGCAGAAGCGTTCACACCTGGCCGCGGCGGCCGCTCGAGACGCTCGGCGCGCGCCCTTTCGAGAGTCAACCGTGTCTCGCCCGTGACCCGCACAACGGGCTGTTCCGACTACGCTCTAGGCGTCTCGGCACGACTCCTGCATTTGCGAGTCGTAACGGAGCATTCCCCCCAACACCCATGGAATTGACCCTCATCTTCTCTCTCTTTGGCGCGCTTGTGCTGACCCTTCTCGTACCAGCCATACGCGGCATGTACCGCTAAACTCGACCTCTTTTCTCCTTTCCGCGAAGCACGTGCGTTAGCATCCTTGCTCGCCGTGCGTTTCGCTTCTCACCCTCGATCCCTGGTCCTGGCTGCCCTCGCCACGGCAGCCGTCGCCATCCTGGTCGTCGGCTTTCTCCTGCGGCCGGCCCGCGGCCGAGCCCAAGACGCGACGTGTACAGGTGCGCCCTACGCCGAAGTGCAGATCGACACCTCCCCGCGTATCGATCTGCAGGTAGCGCGTACGAACCAGGAGCACGAGGTCGGGCTGATGAATGTCGAGTATCTGCCCCCCGACAGCGGCATGGTCTTCGTCTACCAGGCCGAAGCGCGGGAGGGCTACTGGATGTATCACACCTTGATCCCGCTCTCGATCGCCTGGATCGATAAAAACGGCACCATCGTCGACATCCAGGACATGGCTCGCCTGAACGATCCGAACGATGTCCAGGAAGCCTCGCGGACCGTCTACAACCCCGCCGCGCCGTACTGGTACGCGCTCGAGGTGAACCGTGGCTGGTTCTCAGACCATGGGGTGGGCGTCGGACAGCAGATCAGCTTCTGCCTGGGCAGCTGAATACTCCCCGTCGGGCAATCGCGTTTCGAGCGTTGCCTGCAACGCGCTGAGCAAGTCGCGCGGCGAGGTGCCCATCTGCAGATACAGCTGTGCGCCGACGAGGCCGGCCAGTACGGTGTCTGAGCGTCGCCCGAGGGCAACAACGCAGCCCGCCAGGTGCTCAGCCTGAATCTGCTGGATAGCCCACCAGCCACCGCAGGCCGAGAGCTCCGGCTCGATCAAGGCCAGATAGGGTCGATAGCGTCGCGCCGCGTCGATGGCCGCGGCGTCAGAGTCGACCTCGGCCACAACGCGGAATCCGTCCAGCGCGCTGAACATGGCGCCGAGTGCTTCTCGCACAGCGGCCGAACCCACGGCGACCAACACCGTGGTCTCGCGTTTCACCTCGGCATTCTGATGGCGTGCTAAAGAGAGCAGACCGTTCCGCCGACGCGCCGCATGCCGTACGTTCGGACAGTACGTTGGGACGGGCTCTTGTCGGGTAAATCCTGTGGTCACACCTGCCAACACGGAAGGTGGAACGCCGTTACACTCCTGCCAACCGTGTGACCATGATGACTTTCGACGGTATCGCCACGCTTCGAGAAGAGAACCGTCGGCTGCGCTCCCTGGTCGAATTTGGGCGCCAGGTGACCGCCGAGCGCGATCTGCGGGCGCAGTTGCGGCTGCTCTGCGTCGAGCTTCGGCGCACAGTCGAGTGCTCCGCCGCGGCGGTCATTCTCGTCAGCTCCGAAAACAGCCCTCCTGATGCCAAAGAAGCTGTGCAAACGCTGCAAACGGTAGAAGCAGTGGAAACCGTTGGCCTGTCGCCACAGGTAGAGAGAGCATGGCAGCAGCGGCTGCGTGCGGCTCCGCCGAGCAGCGATCTGTCGACCATCCAGCCGGCCGGCCTGCTGCGTTCGGCGGCCCTGCCGCTGGCCGTCGGCGAGGAAGTCCTCGGCATGGTGCTCACGTGGGATGTGGTTGTGGCCGCGGCCTCCGACCATGACTCGGCGTTCCTGGCCGCACTCGCCGATGCCGCCGCGATGGCCATTCTCAACGCGCGGCTCTATGCCCAGACGCACGGCGAGTTACGTCGGCGGGACGCGCTCCGCAATGTTGTCGCGTCGATCTCGTCCGAGCTCGACCTCGATACGCTGCTCGCCCGCGTCGTGGGCAGCGCCGTCGAGCTGCTCGACGCCGACACGGGCGTCATCAGCATGATCGATCGCGATGGGCGGGCTCGCATCCGCGCGGTCCACAACATGGCGCCACATCTCGTCGGGGCGACGCTTGAGCCGGGCCAAGGCATCACCGGTCAGGTGCTCGCCACGCGGCAACCGGTGATCGTCGAGCACTACGCGTCAGAATTGCGGCGGCCACTGCCCGAAGCGTCGCATGCCGACGCTGGCGTCGCAGTTCCCGTGTGGTGGCAGAACCAGATGGTGGGCGTGTTCGGGGTGCTCGCCGAAAATACGAGCCGTGTGTTCAACGCCCAGGATCGTGAAGTCATGGAGCTGCTGGCCAACCACGTCGCGATTGCCATAGAAAACGCCCGTCTGTATGGCGAGGTCCGCGATCGCCTGGCAGAGGTCACCGGTTTGCAGGCAGCCAGCGCTGCATTAGCCGAAGAGCTGCTCCCCGAACGGGCGCTGCGCGTCCTGGCCCAGCAGGCACAAGCGTTATCTGGCGCGGCGACAGTATCGATCGAGCTGGTCCGGGCGGGCGGTCGCGATCTCGAAGTCCAGGTCGCGGTCGGCGAACACGCCGTCGAGCTGTCGGCGATGTGCGTACCCGTCGAAGGCTCGCTCGCTGGCGTTGCCGTTTCGACAGGCAAGCCGCAGGTGCTGCGTGGCCAGGGGCAGAGCCTGCTGGTGCTGCCGTTGCGCGCGCGCGGTCGGACGCTGGGCACCTTGTCGGCTTATACCCACCATCCCAATGCCTTTCATTCGCGCCAGGTCGAGCTACTGGCGACGTTTGCTAATCAGGCCGCGGTAAGCCTCGATAATGCTCGCCTGTATGGCGAGCTGCAAGGTCGCCTGGAGGAGATGGTTGGCTTGCAGCGGCTGGGCACGCTGCTGCTCGAAGAACACGATTTCGACCGCGTCTTGCAATCGATCTGTCAACAACTGCAACGGCTGACGGACGCCGAGGGAGTCGGTTTGGCGCTCCTCGAAGAAGACCCGCGTTTCCTCGAGATGCGCACCGTTGTCGGACCATCGGCTGAAGTACTGCGTGGTGCCCGCATCCCCACAGAGGGCTCGTTTGCCGCCGAGGCTCTGCGCACCAACCTGTATCAGATGAGCGACGACGCGCAGAACGACCCGCGTGGCTACAAGAGCAGCCTGGTCCTGGGGAACACCCGCACGATCCTGTCAGTGCCGATGAAGACGCGCCAGCGGACCGTCGGCGTGTTGAGCGTCTACAACAAGGAAGGCGACGGTGGCTTCACCGATCGCGACGCCGAGTTGGCGACGTTCTTCGCCAACCAGGCCGCGGCGGCGATCGAAAACGCACGCCTCTACGAGCAGACTCGCGAGTATGCCGTCGTCGAGGAGCGCAACCGGCTCGCACGCGAGCTGCACGACTCCGTCACCCAGAACCTGTTCAGCGTGACCTTGCTCTCGGAAGCTGCGCTGAACCTGCTGGACCGCGATCCGGCGAAAGCACGTGAACGGCTCGACCGCGCGAACGAGCTCGCCCAGGGTGCCCTGGCCGAGATGCGGGCGCTGATTTTCCAGCTGCGGCCAATGACCCTGCAAGAGGAAGGGCTGTTGTCGGCGCTGAAAAAGCACCTCAGCGCGGTGCACAGCCGTCACGAGCGGATGGTCGAGCTCCAGGTGACGGGCGTCGAGCGTCGGTTGCCTTCGGCAGTCGAAGATGCCGCCTTCCGCATCGTGCAAGAGAGTTTGAACAATTTCGTGAAGCACGCCCAGGCGCCGCGCGCCCAGGTCGTGCTGCGGTTCGAAGCGCAGGCATTGACGGTGACGACAATCGACGCCGGGGTCGGCTTCGATCCGGCGGCGCCCCGACCGAGTCCGACACTCGGCATGACGAGCATGCGTGAACGTGCCGAAGCCGTGGGCGGTGGTTTGACGGTCGAGAGCGCGCCCGGTCGTGGCACGACCATCAGCGTCTGGTTACCGCTGGATCATGCCGACTAGCGGCGATTCGCGGCCGATCCGCGTGCTGATTGTCGACGATCACGGGATGGTTCGCGAAGGCTTGCGCGCCTACCTCGAGCTGGAGCCGGACATCACTGTCGTGGGCGAAGCGCGCGATGGGCAGGAAGGTGTGCGCCGCGCGTTCGAGCTGCAGCCCGATGTGGTCCTGATGGACCTCGTGATGCCGAACATGGACGGCGTCGATGCGACCACCCGCATCAAGCAGCAGCATCCCGAGACACACATCATCATCCTGACGTCGTTTCTGGACGACGAACGGGTCGTGCCGGCGATCAAAGCTGGCGCGACGAGCTACCTCTTAAAGGATGTCGCGGCATCCGATCTGGCCCGCGCCATCCGCGGGGCAAAGGCTGGTCAGGCACAGCTGCACCCTGAAGTCGCGCGGCGCTTGATGCAGCAAGTCACCACACCACGCAAACCGGATGCGGGCGCGCAGCTGACCGATCGCGAACGGGAGGTCCTGATGCTCCTCGCCGATGGCCGTAGCAACAAAGAGATTGCCAAGTCTCTGGTGGTGTCC
>DASYKL010000022.1:0-12956 GCA_035995405.1 Chloroflexota bacterium | reverse complement strand
GCCCAGCAGATACCTCGAGTCGTAGGCCACGTTCAGGTGGTCTCGCTCGAGGTAATAACAGCAGACGCCTATCTAAATGCCGATGCCAATGAGTTCAAGCTAAATCTGCTTCTTCACGGCGCCGCCGCATGGAAGACAAACTCGCATTACGTCGAGATCATGGGCAGGTTGGCCAGCGTCGGTGCTGTGCTGTTCGCGGCGCAGGTGGCCGTCTTGACAGTCTGGGTCCTACACGGCTAGCGCTTTTAGCGGCGCTCGACAGGTTTGCCCGTCTTAATATCCACGTTGGGATTCGGCAGCGTCGGCGCAGGCCGTGGTGCGGTCGACGGTGTCGGTTTGGCGGGAGCGTTGGCCATGACCACACCGTACCACTAGATGCGGATTGGTACCCCGCATCCCTGGGCGTCACGGGCGGACTCGCTGCGTGGCTAACGAACTGCGACTCCTCCGGCCGCTTCGGTGTGAGATTGCTGCCTGGGGAGCAACCTGGCGCAGGATGTCCTGAGGCACCCAACCGGTTTTCCTGCCGAGTGGCCGGACTTGAGGGTTACGTAGTCGTAGCTCCCGAGTTGCTGCACAGAATGACCTCAGTCCGACCACGTAAGAACCGCGAAGCACTCAGGGTCTACCGAGCGGGGCCCCAGCGGTCGGCAGCCAGCGCCTCCATCGGTGAGCCGCGGCGGCGCGGCAAGGGCATGTGTGACTGCTTCGGCCCGGCGATGCAGAGGCACCAGCAGATGCACCAGCGGCGACGGTGTCCGGCTCAGGCAGAGAGCACCACTTTGCCGAACTGGTTGGCGGCTTCCAGGTGGGCGAAGGCGGCCCCGCCTTCGGCTAGCGGAAAGACGCGATCGACGGGCGGGTGCAGCTGATGGGCGTTGACCGTCTCGAGCATCGACCGAAACTCACTGTGGTTGCCCATCGTCGACGTGATCAGCGACAGGTGGCGGAACCAC
This sequence comes from Chloroflexota bacterium, assembly GCA_035995405.1. Lineage (GTDB taxonomy): Bacteria > Chloroflexota > UBA6077 > UBA6077 > CF-72 > CF-72. Next base: position 12,000 of record DASYKL010000022.1, on the reverse strand, counting down.
AGGCGTGGGAGCAGCAGCTCGACCTTCGGGCCGCTGGTGGCGCCAACCGTCAACACCATGCCTTCACGGGCTAGCGAACGGATCGACTCATCGAGCGTCGCCGGGCCGACCGTGTCGACCACTGCCCGGGCCCCGGCACCGCCCGTCGCCTGCTGGACCGCTTTCCCGAAACCTTCTGATGGCAGGGCCACGTCGGCGCCCAGCTCGAGCGCCCGTTGGCGTTTGGCTTCGTCGCGTGACGTGACGATCACCTGCAGCCCCTGGGCTTTGCCGAGCAGCAATGAGGCTGTCGCAACGCCGCCGCCAATGCCGACGACCACCAGCCAGTCGCCTTTTTTCAACTGCCCGCGCGTAAACAACAGTCGTTGGGCGGTGAGCCAGGCCAATGGCAAGGCCGCCGTCTCCTCGAACGACAGGTGCGCTGGCTTGGGGTGGACGATGCCCTCTGGAACGACCAGCGTTTCTTGAAACGTGCCGTCGACGTGCTCGCCCAGTATGGCCATTTGCGGGCAGTGGACTTCCTGGCCGGCCTGACAGGCGGCGCACTGGCCACACGACACGATCGGATAGAGCACCACCTCGTCGCCGACACGCACGTTCGACACGCCGTCGCCGACAGCATCGACGACGCCTGAGCCGTCCGAGCCGAGAATGGCTGGCAAGGCTCGTTTGGGCAAGCCGCGGGTGATGAAGACGTCGAGATGGTTGAGAGCCATGTTGCGGAAGCGGACCCGCACTTCGCCCGGGCGGGGATCGAGCTGGGGCCGCTCGCCGAGTTGCAGAGACGTCGGACCATCAAAGCCGACCAGTTCCAGCGCGCGCACGACGCACAGGGTAGTCGGTAGACGATCATGGTTGTCGCATGGCGCACGACCTGGAGCTCGAGCTGACGCGGCTCGGCGCGCTCGTCGATGACTGGACGCGCGACGCGCTGCGGGACAGCATCTCGCCCGAGGCGGATCGTTTGCGGGCACTGCTGGAATACCACCTCGGCTGGCGAGGGTCGGACCTGGAGCTGCTCGAAACGCCAGCGCCGGCTGGGAAAAAGTTGCGGCCGGCCCTGGTGCTGCTGACCTGTGAGGCCGTCGCGGGCGAGATCACGGCCCCTGCCCGCGAGGCGGCGGTGGCGATCGAGCTGATCCACAACTTTTCGCTCGTCCACGACGACATCCAGGATCGCAGCGAATTGCGTCGCCATCGGCCGACTGTCTGGACGCTATGGGGGATGCCGCAAGGCATCAACGCTGGCGATGCCCTGTTCGCCCTGGCGCAGACGGTCATCGTCGGCAGCGGCACGTCGCTGGCGGCCGAGATGGCGCGCGAGTTGAACACAACGGCGCTGCAGCTGGCCGAAGGACAATTCCTCGACATCGACCTGCAGCAGGGAGAGACGCCAGTGACGCCGGCGGCCTACGAGACCATGGTCACCCGCAAGACCGGTGTGCTGTTTGCCACGGCCTGCCGCCTGGGGGCGATGGCTGGCGGTGCGGACGCCGCCCGACAGCACGCCTATGCGGCGTATGGCCGCGAGCTGGGGATCGCGTTTCAGGAGCAGGACGATCTGCTCGGCGTCTGGGGTAGCTCGAGCGAGACGGGCAAACCGGATGCGGCGGATATTGTCGAGCGCAAGCGCGGTCTACCTGCCGCGCTGGCGCTGTCCAGGGCTGATGCGCCCGAGTGGCTACGCGCACTGTATGGAGCACCGGGCGATGCCGATGTCGATGCCGAGAGCGTCGACCGCGTGACCGCGCACTTCGACGCACTCGGCCTGCGACAGCTCGTCGAGCAACGCGTCGCCGAACGCTATCAAGCGGCGCTGAGCTACCTGGATACGGCCGCACCGTGCGAGCCGTGGCGGGGCTATCTGACGGCGGTCTGCGAAGCGCTCGTCGCCAGACGCACGTGATCGAGCAGCGGCTCGTCGAGCCTGACCAGGATCTCGTTGGTGATCAGCTGGTGTTCGGCGGCAATGCGCAGTCGATCGCCGTCGTGCTGCAGGACGCCGCCGTCGAGCAGCCAGGCGCCCTGTTCGCCGAGCACGTCGAACAGCGGCACGCCGAATCGAGCGGCGAATACGGAACACGAGACGCCCTCGCGGAGCCGCAGGCCGAGGGTGAGAAAATCGAGCATCGCCGTCGCGCGATCGGGCTCTTCGTCTTCGACGCACGCCGCGGGACCGCCTGTCGCCATCGACCCGAGATAGCGCTCCAGGTGCGGCGTGTTCTTCCAGCGGCGGCCGCCAAACGACGACGCGCCGCCGGCGCCAACTGCTAACCACTCGCCGTCGCGCCAGTAGGTCAGGTTATGTCGACTCGCCTGGCCGGGCCGAGCCCAGTTGGAGATCTCGTATTGCTGGTAGCCGGCTTCGCCAAGCTGCAGACGGGTCGTGGTGTACATCTCGGCGAGGTCGTCATCGACGGGCAGCACCAGACGACCGCGGGCGACATCGCGGCCGAGCGGGACTTTTTCGTCCACCGTCAGCAGGTAACAGGACAGGTGATCAGGCCGTAAGGCGACGGCTTGATCGAGCGTCGACTGCCAGTGGGAAAGCGTTTGGCCGGGTAGGCCGAACATGAAGTCCAGGTTGAAGGCGAAGCCAGCCTCACGGGCCCACGCGGCGGCCTGGCGGGCTTCAGCCGCATCGTGCCGCCTGCCCAGCAGTTTCAGAAACGCGTCGTCGAGGGACTGCACACCGAAACTCACGCGATTCGCGCCGGTGTCTCGGAACGCCTGCAGTTTGAGAAAATCGGCGTCGCCGGGGTTGCACTCGAGCGTGATCTCGGCGTCGGGCAGGACCTCAAACGTCCGCCGTGCCGCCTCCAACACCGATGAGACGTGGTCGGGCCGCATCAGGCTCGGCGTGCCGCCGCCGAAGAAAATGCTGTGGACGCGGCGGTCAACATCAGCGTAGCGCTCCAGCTCGCGGACGACCGACCCAACGTACGTATCTATGCGATCGAACCCCGTGGCCTGCCGATCGAAGTCGCAATACGGGCAAATCGACAGGCAGAACGGGAAATGGACGTACAGCGCAATACTGTCAGGCATCAGCTAGCGACCAGCACAGCAAGACATCCGCGCGGCTCTGAAGCATGTAAACGGTAAGCTTCACCGTAACTCATAGCTGATCGTTGATGGCTGATTGCAAACTATGAAACGTTCCATGATGTGCGGCGAAGTCCGCGCCGAACACATCGGTCAAACCGTCGTCCTGCAAGGCTGGGTGCACACGGTGCGCGACCATGGTGGACTGATCTTCGTCGACTTGCGCGATCGCGCTGGACTCGTCCAGGTGATCGTCAACCCGGCGACCAACCAACAAGCCTTCGAGGTCGCCTCGGGTCTGCATGACGAGTACGTCGTCGAGATCCGCGGCCAGGTCGAGCGACGACCGGCCGGCAGCGAGAACCCGCGCATCCCGTCAGGGGAAATCGAGGTTCATGCCTCCGACGTGACTGTCCTCAACGCGTGCTTGCCGCTGCCGTTCCCCGTCGCCGAAGAAGCGCAGGTCGACGAGCGCGTGCGTCTGCAATATCGGTACATCGACCTGCGACGGCCGCGCATGGCGCGCAATCTCGTCTTGCGCCACAAGGTCGTCAAGTACATCAGGGATTTTCTCAGTGACCGTGGATTCCTCGAGATGGAGACGCCGATCCTGGCCAACCCGACGCCAGAAGGCGCGCGCGATTACCTGGTGCCGAGCCGCTTGCACCCTGGCAGCTTCTACGCCTTGCCGCAGAGCCCACAGCAATTCAAGCAGCTGAGCATGGTCGCCGGCGTTGATCGCTACTACCAGATCGCCCGCTGTTTTCGAGATGAAGATCTCAGAGCCAATCGACAACCAGAGTTCACCCAGCTGGATTTGGAGATGTCGTTCGTGGAGCAGGAAGACGTGCTCGGCGTCTGCGAGGAGCTTTTTTCAGGATTGACGGAGTCGCTGTCAGCCAAGCGCGTTTTGAGCAAACCGTGGCGGCGGATCAAATGGCAGGAGGCGATGGATCGCTACGGCTCGGATAAGCCTGACCTGCGCTACGAGCTGCCGATCGTCGACGTCTCGGACATCGTCAGCAGTAGCCCGTTCCAGGTGTTTTCCGGCGCGGTCGAACGCGGCGGCGTGGTACGTGGCATTCGGGCGCCTGGCGCAGGCAGTTTTTCCAGACGCCAGATCGACGAATTGACTGACTTGGTGAAGGCGAGCGGCGCGCGTGGCCTGGCCTGGGCGGCGCTCGGCCCCGAAGTGCGGTCGTCGTTCGCCAAAAATCTGGGCGAGGGTGAGGCCGAAGGGTTGTGGCAACGGCTTGAAGCAACAGACGGCGATCTGGTCCTGCTGGTCGCGGACTCGCTCGATGTGGCGCGGTCCAGCCTCGGGGCGCTCAGGCGTGAGCTCGCGAAGCGGCTCGATCTCATCCCCGCTGACGTCATGGCCTGGGCGTTTGTCGTCGAATTTCCGTGGTTCGAAAAAGACGAGACCTCGGGCAAATTGACGTTCATGCACCATCCGTTCACCATGCCGTTCGACGAGGATCTGCCCTTACTCGATACGGATCCTGTGAAGGTGCGGGCCAAAGCCTACGACGTCGTCGCTAACGGTGAGGAGCTCGCCAGCGGCAGCATTCGGATCCATCGCTCGGATATCCAGACCAGGATGTTCGAGCTGCTTGGCTACTCGCCAGAACGGATCCAGGCCAACTTCGGCCACATCTTGAAGGCATTCCAGTATGGCGCCCCACCGCATGGCGGCATCGCTCCTGGCATCGACCGCGTCGTCAGCATGCTGGCCGACGAAGACAGCATCCGCGAAGTCATCCCGTTCCCGAAAAACCAGAGCGCGCAAGACCTGATGATGGGCGCGCCAACACGTGTGCCGCAGGAACAGCTCAAGGATCTGCACATCCGCGTGGTCGAGGAGCCGGCGCCCGTCGCCGCGGGCGACTGACCAGGCGACAGCCAGAGCAACGGCGGGGTGTCGCCAGGCCCGTGCGCTAGCATTCTGGCGACGCCCACCCGCCCATGTATCAGCCTGTCCCCGACAAACCCGATTTTCCAGACATCGAGCGACGCGTACTCCAGCACTGGGAAGAAACACGCGCGTTCGAAACGCTGCGCGAGAAGCTGAAGTCGTCTCCGAAACGCTTCTCGTTCATCGATGGACCGATCACGGCCAACAACCCGATGGGTGTCCACCACGCCTGGGGCCGCACGTACAAGGACCTCTACCAGCGCTACAAAGCCATGACCGGCCACAACCAGCGCTGGCAGAACGGGTTCGATTGCCAGGGTCTGTGGGTCGAAGTCGAGGTCGAACGCGAACTGGGTTTCAAGACCAAGCGCGATATCGAGCAGTACGGCATCGCCGAGTTCGTCCAGCGCTGCAAGGACCGCGTGCTGAAGTTCGCGCGCATCATCAGCGAGCAGAGCAGCCGCCTGGGCCAATGGATGGACTGGGGCGACTCGTACTTCACGATGTCGGACGAGAACAACTTCACCATCTGGCGGGTCATCAAGACGTGCCAGGAGCGGGGCTGGCTCTATCGCGGCCACGACGTGATGCCGTGGTGTCCACGCTGCGGGACGGGCATCAGCCAGCACGAGATCGAGACCGAAGGCTATTCCGAGGTCACCCATACCAGCCTGTACGTCCGCCTGCCGTTGCTCGACAAGCCCGGCGAGAATCTCCTGGTGTGGACGACGACGCCATGGACGCTGGCCGCGAACGTCGCCGCGGCGGTGCACCCCGATCTGATTTATGCCCGCGCTCGCAAAGGTGATGAGGTCGTCTACGTCGCCGAGCCTCTGGTCAAATCCGTCCTTGGTGAAGGCTGGGACGTCATCCAGCACTTGCGGGGCTCGGAGATGATCGACTGGCGCTACCGCGGCCCGTTTGACGAGCTGCCCGCCGAACAGGGTGTCGAGCACCGCGTCATCCCGTGGACCGAAGTCAGCCAGGACGAAGGCACGGGCATCGTCCACATCGCGCCAGGCTGTGGCGAGGAAGACTTTCTGCTGGGCAAAGAGTTCAATCTGCCCGCCATCGCCCCGCTCGACGAAAACGGCATCTATATCGATGGCTTCGACTGGCTGACCGGCAAATCCGTCAGCGACGTCGCCAAGCCCATCGCCGACAACCTGCGCGAAAAAGGGCTGCTCTTCAAAGCCCAGCCATACAAGCATCGCTATCCGCATTGCTGGCGCTGCGGGACCGAGCTTGTCTTCCGCCTGGTCGACGAGTGGTACATCAGCATGGATCAGCTGCGCGAACAGATGATGGACGTCACGCGCCAGATTCGATGGATCCCCGAGTTCGGCCTGGAGCGCGAGCTCGACTGGCTCCGCAACATGCACGACTGGATGATCTCCAAGAAGCGCTATTGGGGTCTGGCGCTGCCGATCTGGTACTGCGACGACTGCCAGCGGCCGACCGTCATCGGCAGTCGCGATGAACTGCAGGAGCGCGCCGTCGAAGGCTGGCCTGAGTTCGAAGGTCATTCACCGCATCGGCCGTGGATCGACAAGATCAAAGTCGCCTGCGACAGCTGCGGCAAGCACATCAGCCGCATCCCGGACGTGGGCAACCCCTGGCTCGACGCGGGCATCGTGCCCTTCTCGACACTGCACTATCGGACTGCTCCCGACTACTGGCGCCAGTGGTTCCCCGGCGACTTCATCACCGAGAGCTTTCCAGGCCAATACCGCAACTGGTTCTACTCGCTGCTGGTCATGAGCACGGTGCTGGAGAACAAACCGCCGTTCAAGACGGTCCTCGGCCATGGCACGGTGCGCGGCGAAGACGGCAAGCCGATGCACAAAAGCGCCGGCAACTCGATCGACTTCAACGAGGCAGCTGAGCGCGCTGGCGCTGACGTGATGCGCTGGATCTTTATGCTCCAGAACCCGGCGGCCAATGTGAACTTCGGCTGGAAAACTGCCGAAGAGACGAAACGGCGTCTCCTCAAGCTGTGGGACAGCTATCGGTTTTTTGTGATGTACGCACAGGCCGAAAATTGGGCGCCAACCGCTGAGGCGCCGCCGGTGAGTCAGCGCAGCGAGCTCGATCGCTGGCTCATGTCGCGCTTGAACACGCTGGTCGAAACGATGCGTGATCGACTCGATGACTTCGATGCAATGGACGCATCGCGCGCGGTCGAAGACTTCTTCGAAGATTTGAGCAACTGGTACATCCGCCGCAGCCGGCCCCGCTTCTGGGCGCCGGGCGGAAACGCCGATCCAGCGGCGATGGCCACGCTGCACGATGCGCTGACCACGCTCACGACCTTGCTGGCGCCGTTCATGCCCTTCCTGGCCGAGGAGTTCTTTCAAAACCTGGTGCGCAGCGTCGACCCCGACGCGCCGCTGAGTGTCCATCACCTGCCGTTCCCGGAGGTCGATGAGCAGCTGCGCGATCTCGAGCTGGAGCGCGTCATGGACTTCACGCGCGTGGTGGCTGGGCTCGGCAACGCGGTGCGCAAAACGGCTGGTGTGGCTGGACGGCAGCCGTTGCCGGCGCTCCGTGTCGCTGGCGGCTCGACGTTTCGCGAGTTACCGGAATGGGCCAGCGCGTTGCTGCGCGATGAGCTGAACGTCAAACGGGTTGAGTATGCCGAACAATTGAGCGAGGCGGTGACCCAGCGCGCCGAAACCAACCCCAAGATCCTGGGACCGAAATATGGCAAGGACTATCCGCGCATTCGGACGGCTTTGCAGACCGGTCAGTTCCGGGTGGTTGATGGCCGCGTCCACGTTGAGGGTGGGGTGGTGCTCGAACCGAAAGAGGTGACGTTGTCGCTGGAGCCCGCGCCGGGGTATGCGGCCGCCGCAGACCGCGGCGTGCTGGTCGTGCTCGACACGTCGCTCAGCCCGGAGCTCATCACGGAGGGCCGCGCCCGCGCCGCCGTGCGCCTGATTCAAGATGCGCGGAAAAAGGCTGGCTTCGACGTCTCGGATCGCATTCGCGTTCGATACGCGGCCGCTGATGGGGTGTCCGAAGCGTTCGCCCAACACGCCGAGTACATCCAGCGCGAGACACTCGCTACACACCTCCAACCAGGCCTAGACGGCGCAGCCGACGATTGGCATCGCGCCGAAGATGTCATCGACGGGCAATCAGTGGTGGTCGCGGTGCAGCGCGAGGCGCGGCCATGACGTCCAGCCGCCCGGCGGTCACCACTCTCGGCACCAGCGCCGCCAGGCCGATCGGCCCGTCGGCTGTCCTTTTTTTCAGCTTTTTCAGCGCCGTCGGCACCAGGCAGTCGGTCGAGCGCGCAGCGTGACCGACGTCGTTCCCGCGGTCGGGGCGCGCACGCCCCGAACGCGAAGCCTGCCTTTGCGCGGCATGCTCTTTCTCGGCTTGGCGGCAGTGGTCGTCATCGCCGACCAGGCCACCAAGCGCGTCGCCAGCGATCGTCTCGAAGGCCGCGAGTCTGTCCACGTCGTCGACGACGTTTTGCGCTTCACGTACGTCGTCAATCGCGGCGCAGCGTTCGGCCTGCTGCAGGACCAGACCGCGTTTTTCGTTTTCGTCGGCGTCCTGGTCATCGGCGTTATCGTGGCCAGCTACCGCTATCTCCCGCGCTCGGGCTTCCGCTTGCACCTCGCGCTCGGCCTGCAGCTTGGCGGCGCCATCGGCAATCTGATCGACCGCATCCGCCAGGGCTATGTAGTGGATTTCGTCGACTTCGGCTACCGCTCCAACTGGTGGCCGGTCTTCAACGTGGCCGACTCGGCCATCGTCATCGGCGTCGCGCTCCTGGCGCTGAACGCCCTGTCTTCTCCGTCAGGGGCGGGAACAGGCGTGGAAGCGTCGCACGCTCGGGATGCCAGCGGCTGAGCCGACGCGCCGCCCGTTGCGCGCTGTCGAGCGCGATAGTACGGGCGGCCGCGTCGTCATCGTTCCACCGCTCGCCACAGGCGACCGATTAGACGGTTTTCTGCAGCGACATGGCGGCGAGCCGGATCGCTCTCGGACCGAGTGGCAGCGCCTCATCGGCAGCGACGCCGTACGCCTGAACGGCGTGATGGCCAAGGCCGGCCAGCGTGTGTCAGAAGGCGACCAGGTGACGATCTACGCCACGCCGCACCCGCTGGATTTGCCGCCCGAGGAAACCGTGCCGTTCGAGGTCGTCTACGAGGATCCGGCGTTGATCGTCATCGACAAGCCGGCTGGCGTCGTCGTTCACCCGGCGCCAGGCAACGAGAGCGGCACGCTCGTCAACGGGCTGCTGGCCCGCTACCCCGAGCTGCGCGACGAGGCCGGCGATTTGCGGCCAGGCATCGTCCATCGCCTGGACAAGGACACCTCCGGACTGATGGTCGTCGGCCGCACCCTCGTCGCGGTGAACGACTTGCAGAAGCAGATGCAGAACCGCACGACAGAGAAGCGGTATTTGTTGCTGGTGCGCGGCAGCATCCACGAAGAAGAAGGGCTGATCGACCGTCCGATCGCCCGCGACCCGCGCAACCGACAGCGCATGGCGGTACGCAGTGAAGGCCGCGACTCCCAGACCCATTTCTGGGTCCGCGAACGCCTCGGCGAATGGACGCTCGTCGAAGCGCTGTTGCTTACCGGGCGGACGCATCAATTGCGCATTCACTTCGCCTCGATTGGCCATCCCCTAGCCGGCGACACGACATACGGCCCAACGCGGCATCCGCTGCCGGGGCTCGAGCGTCAATTCCTGCACTCGCACCTGCTGCGGCTGTGTTCACCGCACGACGGAAGCGAGCACACGTTTACTGCCGATCTGCCGGCGGACCTGAGCATCCCACTCGATCGGCTGCGTCGCCGAACGCTGTCGGATGCCGAGCGTGGCATGCCAAAGGCGCTAACGTAAACTCGTGGCCGTTCGCGTCCGTATCGCACCATCCCCCACCGGCGACCCGCATGTCGGGACAGCGTATGTAGCGTTGTTCAATACCGCCCTCGCCCGACAGCGTGGTGGGCAATTCGTTCTGCGCATAGAGGACACGGATCGTGGCCGCTACGTCGAAAACAGCGAGAGCCAGATCTTCAACACGTTGCGCTGGCTCGGCCTGAATTGGGACGAGGGCCCTGACCGCGGCGGACCGTATGGGCCGTATCGCCAGTCAGAACGGCTCCCGCGCTACCGGGAAATCGCCGAACAACTGGTCGCCGCTGGCCACGCCTACTTCTGCTGGTGCTCGCCCGAGCGCCTCGATGAGATGCGCACCGAGCAGATGAAGAACAAGCAGCCGTCGGGTTATGACCGACTCTGTCTCGGCAAGACGCGTGACGAACGCGCCACCCTGCCTGGCTTCAACGAAACACCCGTGATCCGCATGCGCGTGCCGTCAGAAAACGTCCCGCTGAACTTCCATGACCTCATTCGCGGCTCGACCAATGCGCCTATGCCCGATGACCAGGTGCTGCTCAAGCGCGATGGCTATCCGACCTACCACCTCGCCGTCGTGGTCGATGACCACGAGATGGCCATCACCCACGTCCTGCGCGCGGAAGAGTGGATCAGCTCGATGCCCAAACAACTGCTGCTGTACCAGTTCCTCGGCTGGGACGCCCCACACTTCGCCCACCTACCGCTCTTGCGGAATCGGGATCGTTCGAAAATCAGCAAACGCAAGAACCCGGCAGCCCGTTTGTTGTGGTTCCAGGAAGAGGGCTTTCTACCCGAGGCCCTGGTGAATTTTCTCGCGCTGCAGGGTTGGAGCATGCCCGACGGGCGCGAGATCTTCACGTTCGACGACGTCATCGCCAACTTCGACATCGAGCGGTTCAGTCCGGTCGGGCCAATCTTCGACGTCGACAAACTGGACTGGATGAACGGGAAGTACATCGAGGGTCTATCTGACGACGATTTTCTCCGGCGCAGCGAACCATTCTGGCCTGGTCAGGGCCAGGAAGAGGGGTTGCGCATCCTGGCGCCCCATCTGAAAACGCGCGTCAAGCGGCTCAAAGAGATCGGCGAGCAGGTCGAATTCCTGTTCGACAGCGAGCTGGACCTCGATCGCGAGCTGTTCGTCACCAAGAACACCGTCGAGCCACAGCCGCTGGATGGGCTCGTCGCGGTCGAAGCAACACTCGACACGCTCGATGCCAGTGCGTTCACCGAGGCAGCTGTCGAGCAGGCGCTCGATGCCGAGCGCGAGCGACGTGGCTGGAAGGCGGGTCCGTTCTACGGTCCACTGCGGATCGCGCTGACGGGCAAAACCCGCACGCCACCGAATTTTCCGATGCTCGCCGCGTTAGGCAAACAGCGCAGCCTGGCGCGTCTCCGCGAAGCCATCGCGCTGCTCACCCACGAACCGGTCTAGCGCGACGATCGCGCCGCCGCGCCAGCGGGTTCGGCGACTTTGCTAGCCATCAGATGCTGTTTGAGAAATTCGACGGCCAGCGGATACGCCACCAGCTTGTTTTTGAGCTTGGCGATCTGATGCCCTTCGTCTTCGAGTCGCAAGAAATCGACCGTGCGGCCGAGTGACTTCAGCTTGGTAACCATCTGCTCGGCTTCCGAGATCGGCACGCGCGGATCGTTGGCGCCATGGATGACCAGCAGCGGGGCACTGATCTTTTCGACGTGATTGATCGGCGAGATCTCGATGAGAAACTCGCGATCGTTCTCCAGGCTGCCGTACTCGGCTTCGCGCAGATGCCTGCGCCACGGCCCCGTGTTCTCGAGGAACGTGACGAAATTGGCAATGCCGACCAGGTCCACGCCGGCGGCCCAGAGCTCGGGATTACTCGTCAGTGCGGCAAGAACCATGAATCCGCCGTAGCTGCCACCGTAGACCGCAATTCGGTCGGGGTCGGCTCGGCCGGTGTCGCGCAGCCAATAGACCGCGTGGGCCAGATCCTTGACCGAGTCCATGCGCAGCCGCACGTCGTCCAGGTGGACGTAGGTCCGCCCGTAGCCCGAGCTGCCGCGCACGTTCGGCGCCAGCACGGCGAAGCCGGCCTCGACCAGGTATTGCACGAGCGGCTGGAACGTCGGCCGGAACTGGCCTTCGGGGCCGCCGTGGACGAACACGACG
>DASYKL010000021.1:0-4255 GCA_035995405.1 Chloroflexota bacterium | reverse complement strand
CCTAGCTCCCTACTGGTACCTGCCGAACGCCCAGCCACCGCCAGTGTTGGCCGGTGTGCGGTATACGGGCACGTAGTCGACCAGCTCGAAATTGAGCGACTCCTTCTCCATCGCCCCGCCGAGCGCCACCCAGTTCAGACTCTCCGACGTGGCCGAGTACAGCCGCTCTTTCGGAAGTGACTGCAGCGTGGCGCCATCCTTCTTCTCGAGCGCGGTCAAGATTTTGCGATCCTGCTCCTCGTCGACGACGAAGTGGCTCAAGCCACCCGAGGCGATGACCGCCACGCGGGCTGGCTCATCCCAGGCACGGATGGCATCACCGATCGCTTTGCCAAATTGATAGGAGCGCCTCGCCGTCGGCTGGTTCGGCGGGTAGCAGGTGTTCTGGAACACCGGCACGATCGGCCGTGGCTGGTTATTGAACAGCCGCTTGACGACGAACGCGAAACCGTGCGGCAGGCCCTGCTCACGCGGCTGTGTGTCGCGCACTGCTTTGAGCTCCCCGTCGGGCGTCGGATAGCGGCGGGCGACCTTGCCGCCATACGGCTGCTGGACATGCGTCAAGTGGGCAATGTCGAAATCATGATCGCCGAGATACTCGACCAGATAGCGGCCAAAGCGGCTGTGGACCGGCACGTCCATCGGCACGTCGCCATAGCCTTTGGCGATCAGCTCGCCCATCTCGCCGGTGCCAGGAAACAGCGGCCGCGGGATGAGCGGCACGGAATCACCCCAGTAGACGGCGAAGCGCGGCATGTTGTGTTCGTAGAACCATTCGTCCTGGTCGTCGCTGATGATGACCGTGACGTCCGGCTCGGCGGCCTGGAGCGTTTCGGCCAGCGTGCCCAGGGCAGCTTTGAAGCGCGCTGCCTGACCTGCGAACGGCTCCGGGCCTGCGTAGCGGCTGGTGCCTTCAGCGGCCAGTGTTTCGACGGCCTCGGGGAACGGCATGACCATGCCGTTGGGTGGGAACGCGAGCTCTGGATTCTTCTCGTCGCCCTTGGCGTACTGGGGCCACATCTCCGCTGGCAATGCGAGCAGCGGGGTGTGCGAGGTACCAATGCCGAGCACGATCTTGGCCATGCGACTCTCCCTCTTATGTCCTATTATCATACATTAGCGTGAAAGCAGCCATCTTCACTTCGGTGCCCTATCTGGGGCCGGCGCCGCGCGGGGTTTGGCCGGTGCCGTCGTCGTCTTTTTCGGCTGAGGTGGCCGAACGGTCGATGGACAGCAGTCTGGAACAGTTCGAGCTCGCCGACCAGCTCGGGTTTGATTGGGTGACGCTGGCCGAGCACCATTTCGCGCCGATGTCGTTGACGCCCAATCCGATGGTCATGGCTGGCGCGCTGACCCAACGGGTCAAGTCGGCCAAGATTGCGCTGCTCGGGTCCAATATCCCCATCTTGAATCCGGTCCGAGTAGCCGAAGAGTTTGCCATGCTCGACACGTTGACCGGCGGTCGGGTGGTTGCCGGCATGCTGCGTGGCACGTCGAACGAATACGTGACGTACGGCACCAACCCGGCGGAATCGCGGGAGCGATTTGAAGAGGCGCTCGAATTGATCGTCAAGGCGTGGACCGAACCGCAGCCGTTCGGCTGGCAGGGCCGATATTACGAGTATCGGGCGATTGCGATCTGGCCGCGGCCGGTGCAGCAGCCGCACCCGCCGATATACATGTCGGGCTCGAGCCCGGAGTCAGGCGAATTTGCGGCGCGGAACCACATTTCCCTTGGCTTCGCGTTCACGACAGTGCCATTGGCTGCGGCGGCGGCTCGCTACTACCGCCAGCAAGCCGACGTGTATGGCTGGCAGCCTGTGGCCGATGATGTGCTGTACCGCCTGGCGGTCCACGTCGCTGCGACCGACGATGAGGCAGTTGCTGATGTGCTGGCGGCAGGGGCGAACGAGCGGCGCGGCGGCTACAGCACGGCCAACCGCGCGCTCGACGATACGGCGGCGACCCTTGGCTACTACGGCCGCGACATCGAGAACCAGCGCGGTCGATTGATCCCGCACGACCTGCGGGAGAAGATCGAGCTAGGGCAGCTGCTGGTGGGCAGCCCGACGACCGTGCTGGATCAGATTTGCAAAGTCCGCGAGGCGTTGGGCTGCGGAATCCTGGACCTGATCTTCCAACCCGTCGGGCGTGACAAGACGCTGAAGTCTATCGAGCTGTTCGGCAAAGAAGTGTTGCCGCGACTCCACCAGCTCTAGGCAGGCTCGTAGAGGACCAGCTGATTGCCCGCCGGGTCGGTCAGCTTTGCCTTGCGCTCGTGGGGACCGGTTTCGATCTCGCTTACCTGGGCGCCCTTCTCGCGCAACGACGAGACTACCTCGTCCAGGCGATCGCATCTGAGACTGACCGTGGACCCGCCGGGGCCGCCTGGCGCGCCGCCTTCTAGCGCCAGCGTCATTCCGCCCGCGTCGAACGCGGCCCAGCGATCGCCGTCTCGTAGCTTCAACTTGAACCCGAGGACCTCGCCATAGAAGCGAACCGCGGCGTCCATATCCGTCGTCCGATAAAAGACGTTGCCGATACGTTCGATTCCAGCCATCAGAACGCCAGTCCCCGCCCGCGCGCCTGGGCATAAAAGCTGTCATAGAAGTCGAACGCCGTCCGGTTCGGCACGGCCGCCGGCGCAATCGACTCGCCGAGCAGCATGAGCGGCCCATTCGGCCCACCGAACGTTGGCCAAGACGGTAGCCCACGCAGCGGCCCCTCATTCGGATTGCCCGTTGTGGCGAAGTTCACCAGGTATGACGATGCCGTGTCAGCCAGCGTGCGGTCCACGGCCGTGTACGGCCTGGGCAGCGCGTCCAGGTTGTTGTACAGGTAAGCCTGCTCTGAGCCGTGGTACGCCCCGAACAGCGACGGCGGGTCGAGCTCCATGTAGTGCTGGTCAGCAAAATACGGTGGCGTCCGCGTGAAGTGGTAGACGAACGTGTTGGACTTGCTCGCTGCCTGGTGCGCTCGGGCCAGCGTATAGGCCTGCCAGGCAAACCCACCATCGGTCCCTGGTTGGAACGCCAGCCGTTGAGCATCGGCATCAGTGCTTACCGGGTACAGCGCCAGGAACTCGGCCGCTCGATCGCCGTATGTGCGCTCGGCGCGGCTCAAGAAGTCGGCCGCGGTGGTCGCGAAGGGCGGGTAGGGCGTGCCTTCGTTGGCGTTCCAGCCGACGATGATCGGGATGTCAGCCACCTGGCCGCTGGCAAAGAGCTGGTCGATCTGATCGGGGAAGACGTAGCCGTCGACATACGGGCTGAACGAGCCGGGAACTCTGAGCAGGTCGGGCGCGTGCATGGCCCGCAGGGCAGCCAGGCTTGTCACGCCCGCGGCGCTGGCGAACGCCAGTCCGGTTTTCTCGCCTATTGCGAGGGTCGGGTTCGGGTTGGCCGCGGGGAAGATCGACAGGCTTTCGAGGACGGCCTTGTGGAACAGCCCGCTGGCCAGAGGCGACGCCAACAGAACCGTCATATTCACTGCCCCGGCTGACGGGCCGTACATGGTGACGTTGTTGGGGTCGCCGCCGAACGCGGTGATGTTGTCGTGGATCCACTGCAGGACGGCGATCTGGTCCAGCAACGCGTAGTTGCCTGAGACGCCGTTGGGCGACTCCGCCGAGAGCTCTGGGTGAGCCAGGAAGCCGAAGGCGCCGAGGCGATAGTTGAAACTCACAACGACGGCACCTTTGCTGGCCAGGCCTTTGCCGCTCGAGGCGGGCGCAGAGCCGGAGCCCGCGGTGTTGCCGCCACCATAGAAGAAGACCATCACCGGCTTCTTCTCTGCTGGCGTTTGGGCCGGAGTCCAGACGTTGAGATAGAGGCAGTCTTCGGAGCTGCCCTCGGTGGATTGGTAGAAGAGGGCGCGGAAGTCTCTGATCTGTTGGGTACAGGCGGGCGAGAAGTTGTCGCCCCTGCGTACGCCTTCCCACGGAGTGACGGGTTGTGGGGGTTGCCAGCGCAAGTTGCCAACAGGCGGCGCGGCGAAGGGGATGGCGCGGAAGGTCCGCATCTCTTGCGACGAGTCTCTCGACGCGCCGAAGAGCCCCGTGGTGAGTGGGATAACGTCAGTCCGGGGCTCATACGTCGCCGCCGCGGCCGTTAATGTCCCGCTAGACGCGAAAACAAGGCTCATCAAGACTCCAGCCAGGAACAAGCGTGGCATAGACGGTCCCCCTCTGGTGCGGAGGCTATCACCAGCGCCGGGGTGATCGTCCAAACCAGCTCGAGTCCCCGGTTGCCATGCA
>DASYKL010000020.1:0-5886 GCA_035995405.1 Chloroflexota bacterium | reverse complement strand
AGCCGTCGATTCCAGGGCTGAAAGAGGTACCCACCCTCGACTCCACATCCATCATGGAGCTCGACACCGTGCCGCCGCACCTGCTGATCCTGGGCGGCGGCTACGTCGGCCTGGAGTTCGGCCAGATGTTCCGCCGCTTCGGCAGCGAAGTGACGATCGTCCAGCGCGGACCTCGCTTACTTGCCCGCGAAGATGCGGACGTGGCGGATGCCGTCGCGGACATCCTTCGCGCAGACGGCGTGCACGTGCTGCTCAACACCTCCACGGTCCGTGTCGTGCCCTCCGCCTCGAATGGAATTCGCCTCGTCCTGCAGAGTCGCGACGCGGCCGCCGAAGAGACGGTCGACGGCACTCACCTGCTGGTCGCAGTCGGCCGCACGCCGAACACCGATCGCTTGAACCTGGCCGCCACCGGCTTGCAGATGGACAAAGCGGGCTTCATCCCGACCAACGACCGACTCGAAACGAACGTGGCGGGTATTTACGCGCTGGGCGATGTGAAAGGCGGCCCTGCGTTCACTCACATCTCCTACGACGACTACCGGATCATCAAGACCAACCTGCTGCAGGGCGGCAGCGCGAGCATCGCCGCACGGCTGGTGCCGTACACCGTCTATATCGACCCACAGCTTGGCCGTATCGGCGTGTCCGAAGAGGAGGCTGCGGCCAGCGGCCGCCCGTACAAAGTGGCCAAGATGCCAATGAGCCATGTCGCCCGCGCCCTCGAAACCGACGAACCCCGCGGCTTTCTCAAAGTCATCGTCGACGGTGAAACAAGTCAGATCATCGGCGCCGCGATTCTCGGCATCGAAGGCGGCGAGCTGATGTCGATGCTCGAGATAGCCATGCTAGGCAAGCTGCCCTATACCGTCCTCCGCGACGCAATCTTCGCCCACCCGGCACTTTCAGAAAGCTTCAACAACCTTTTCGCGAAGACCTAGAGCCGCGCCGGGATGGAAGCCTTCTCCGCGGTGCGCAACGCCGGCATCACCTCACGCGCAAACAGCCCAACCGAGCTCAACACCTGCTCTAGCGGTAGGCTGCCGAACGCGAACGTCCCGATGAAGTAGTTCGCCCCGGTGCGTTGCAGATGACTGCGCAGCGTCTCGCGGACGGTCTCCGGCGAGCCAATCAGCAGCGCGCCCTTAGCCAGCTGCGTATCAAAATTGGCCCGGTCTTGATACCGATTGGGCATGCCGCGCCGCACAAAGCGGTAGGTGAAGTTGTGCATGAAATGATCGAACGCCGGACGCGCTTGCTCGCGCGCTAGCTCATCTGTCTCGGCCACGTGGACGTGCATCGAAAACCCGTAATTGGGCCGCTCGACGTGGCCGTTCAGGCGATTCTCGTCTGAAACGTGCGCCGCCAATTGCGTCCGATAGCGATCAAGCATGCCAGCAACACCGTCCACACCCGAGAGCTGCATGCTGAACGCGGTGCTGATGCCGTTGCGGGCTACCCAGTCGATCGAATCGACGCTCGACGTCGGATACCACAGCGGCGGATACGGCTTCTGCTTTGGCCTCAACCTGGTGAGCACGTGATCATAGCTGTAGAAACGGCCGTGGTAGTCGACGTCGCCGGTCGCCAGGCCTTGCAAGATGACTTCGAGCGCTTCGCCAAACATGGCCCGCGCCTTCTCTGGATCATCTTCCACGTGCTCGCCCGTTGAGCCGCGGCTCAAGCCCAGCTCAACGCGACCATTGCTCAGTTGATCAAGCATGGCGATCTCTTCGAGCAGCCGGACCGGCTCGTACGCTGGCAAGACATACGTCAACGCGCCAAGACGGAGTCGGTGCGTGCGTTGGGCGACGGCGGTGAGGAACAAGTTCGGCGACGGCACGGTGGAGAGCTCGGTCGCATGGTGCTCGGCCAGGTGGTAGGCAAAGAAGCCAGACTGGTCAGCCAGCTCGAGCATGCGCAAGCGCTCTTCGTAGGTGTCTCCCAGGTCGCGGCCGGATTCGTCCAGCCAATCGAACATCGCGAACCGCACCGGCTCGGCTTTGAGGTCAGCGGGCATTGAAGTTCGGCCAGTGTAGCGTCCGTGGCAACATGGACCGCGCATGATCATCGATATCCACGGGCACTACACGACGTACCCGCCGGGCGTGGAGGCCTATCGCGGTGCACAGATCGCGCAGATGAGTGCGCCGGTCAAGGGCAAGATGAACGTCACCGATGATGAGATCCGCCAGAGCATCGAAGGTGGTCAGCTGCAGCAACAACGTGACCGCGGAACCGACCTGACGCTCTTCTCACCACGCGCCAGCTGGATGGGCCACCACTTTGGGAACGAGCTGATCAGCCGCTACTGGATCGAGCACACCAATGACCTGGTGTACCGGGTCCAGGAGATGTTTCCAGACAACTTCGTCGGTGTGGCTGCCCTGCCGCAATCACCAGGCGTGCCGCCGAAGAATTCGATCGCGGAGATCGAACGGAGCGTGAAAGAACTGGGCTTCGTCGGGATCAACTTGAGCCCGGACCCATCCGGCGGGTACTGGCAAGAGGCGCCCTTCACCGACAAGAGCTGGTATCCGGTCTACGAGAAGCTGGTCGAGTTGGACGTGCCAGCCATGGTCCACGTCAGCGCAACGTGCAACCCGGCGTTTCACCAGACGGGGTCGCACTACTTGAACGCCGACACGACGGCGTGGATGCAGTTCCAGCAAACGCCGCAAATCTTCAAAGATTTTCCAACGTTGCGATTCATCATTCCACATGGTGGCGGGGCGGTGCCGTACCACTGGGGTCGCTATCGCGGCATGAACCTGGACGCGGGTCGCCCGGAACTGACCGAGCTGTTGATGAAGAACATCTGGTTCGACACGTGTGTCTATCACCAACCAGGGATGGACCTGCTGTTCAAAGTGATTGACGTCGATAGTTTGATGTTCGCGTCAGAGATGATCGGCGCGGTACGCGGCAAAGACCCCGACACTGGCTTCTTGTTTGACGACACCAAACGCTATATCGATGCGCTCAATTTGAGCCCTGAAAACCAGCACAAAGTGTTCGAAGGAACCGCCCGCAAGGTCTTCCCTCGCCTCGACGCTCGGCTGAAAGCGCGCGGCAAGTAACCTCGTGAAAGCTGACGAGATGCGCCTGGGCCCTCTTCTCGGGGGCCCAAAGCAGTTCGTCGTGCCGTACTTCCAGCGCGCCTACAGCTGGCGCCGCCATCAGTGGAACACGCTGTTCGAAGACATCCTGGAGCTGTACGAGCTGAACTCTTCGAGCTCGCACTTCCTCGGCTCGATGGTCCTGCTGGCCGAAAACAGCACCGACGTTGTGCCACCCACTCTGGTCATCGACGGCCAGCAGCGCATCGTCACTCTCTCCCTCTTCCTCGCGGCCATCAGAGATTCCGCCAGGGACACGAATCAGCCACTCGCGGAGCGCCTTCACGCGACGTACCTCGTCAACCAGGACACGCCCGACGGCGTGAAGATCCTCACCACCCACCAGGATCGGGCCGCCTTCGCCACCGTCATTACGTCGGCCCAGGAACCCCCGCCATCGCCCATCCGCGACGCGTATCGGACCTTCCGCGAAGCGCTCACCGAGCACCTCGACAAGGGTCTGGACCTCGCCCGCCTGGCAGACATCGTGATCGCCCAACTGTCGTTCGTGGCCATCACACTCGACCCCGAAGACAACCCGTACCGCATCTTCGAAAGCCTGAACGCCAAGGGCATGCCGCTTACCCAGGGCGACCTGCTGCGCAACTACTTCTTCATGCGCCTACCACCAGGCGAGCACGAGAAGTGGTACACGACCGTGTGGAACCCGATGCAGACCCGCCTCGGCGAGCGCTTTGATGACTACATGCGCGACTTCCTGCTCAAGGAAGGCCAGCCCATTCGACCAGACGAGGTCTATCAAGAATGGCGCAAGCGCCTGGCGCCCCTCGACGAAGAAGGCATCCGGATCACCTTGCGCGACCTGTACGACTGGTCGCTGGAGTACGACCAGATCCTCCATCCCCAGCGTGAAGCCGACCTCGAGGTCCGCAAACGCCTGCAGCGCCTGACCGCATGGTCGAAAACAGTGCCCTATCAGTTCAACCCACTGCTGCTGCGCCTGCACGCGGACTACCGCCGCGGCGCACTGTCGCCCCAGCAGGTGCAGGCGATTTTCCAGGCGATCGAGTCGGTCCTGATCCGCCGCCTGTTCATCTCGGCGCCGGTCCGCGACGACAACCAGCTTCTCATCCAGCTTTACGACGCGGCCTCAAGCGACGAAGACCGCGCCACCGCGTTCGTGGCAGCATTGTCGCGGCCGCAGATCGGTTGGCCGGACGACGCCGATTTTATCGATGGCGTGGTCAGGTACCCGCTCTATTTCGCCAGCCATCCCGATCAGCGCAAGCTGATGATCGAAGCGCTCGAAGATAGCTATGCCCACCGCGGTCCGGTGAGGTACGACCAGCTCGATTTGCAGCTGATCACGCCGCTGCTACCCCGGCCCGAGTGGCTGGTTGAGCTGGGTGTTTCGGAAGATCAGTACTGGAAAGTGATCGGCACGCTGGGCAACTTCACGTGGGTGCCGCGGGGGCGGGCGCCAGATCTCGGGGTCGCTGAACGGAAGAAAGAGTTGCTGAAGATGACGCGCTACGGGCTCGATCTGGTTCGTGACTTTGCGCAGGTTGAACGATGGTCGGCGGAGGAGATCGAAAACCGCTCGCGGCGGCTGGCGGAACGGGCGACGGCTGTCTGGCCGGGTCCCCGTCGCTAGAATCGGTGCCGATGCGGAAACCGCTGGTCGTCGGCAATTGGAAGATGAACACGACCCAGGAGGAAGCCGCTGCGCTCGTTTCATCACTTGTGCCCGCGCTCGAGGGCCTCTCCTCCGAGCTCGACGTGGTGGTCTGTCCGCCGTTCCCCTGGCTGGTCGAGGCGGCTCGCGCTCTCCAGGGCAGCCGTGTTGGCCTGGGCGCCCAGAACATGCACACCGAGGCCAGTGGGGCGTATACCGGCGAAGTCTCGCCACGCATGCTCAAGGGCCTGTGCCAATGGGTCCTGATCGGCCAATACGAGCGGCGCATCTACTTTGGCGACAAAGACGCGATTGTCAGACGCAAGCTCCAGGTCGCCCAGCAGCACGGGCTGCGGCCGATCCTGTGCGTCGGTGAAAACGCCGACCAGCTTGATGAGGGCGTCGGCCTGTACGTGGTGGCCGAGCAGCTTGAAGCCAATCTGGACGGCGTGCGTCTGGACGCTGACCTGGTGATCGCCTACGACCCGGTGTGGACCACAATGGGCCTGGTAGCTCCCCCGCCGCTGAGCTACGCCGCGGAGATGGTCGACCACATTCGCCAAACCCTGTCCGACCTGTTCACCCCCGGTCTAGGGTCGCAAGCACGAGTGATCTACGGCGGCAGCGTAACCCCCAGAAACATCGCCGAGATCGCCGCCCTGGAAACCATCGACGGCGTCCT
This sequence comes from Chloroflexota bacterium, assembly GCA_035995405.1. GTDB lineage: Bacteria > Chloroflexota > UBA6077 > UBA6077 > CF-72 > CF-72. The sequence continues at coordinate 449 of DASYKL010000020.1, read as the reverse complement.
GGCCGGCACCACCAGCACCAACGCCCCCAACTTCAAACTGTTCGTACAAGCCTTCGCCACCCGCGGGTAGCGAGCACGCACTCAGTTTTCCAGGGCGCGAAGAACTTTTGGCGCGAGGAGCCAGACAAGACGGGCTCCGCCTGGGCGCATGCTTTCGTCCAGCCACAGCCGTGCCACGCCGCCTTTTTTCATCTCCAGCTGGACATGGCCCCGCTCGGCCGTCAGCAGATACGACGCCAGCTCGTGCAGGCTTGGCTCATGGCCAACCAGGGCTACGGCAGACGCACTCACATGCGGTTGGAGTGCTTGCAGGACCTCCGTCGGCGCGCGGCCTGACTCCAACGCCTCAGACGCCACCGGCTTCGGCCAGCCAGCGCCCTTGTGCAAGAGCTCAGCTGTCCGCCAGGCGCGGGGCCAAGGACTGCTCAGCACCACGTCAACATTAGCCA
>DASYKL010000019.1:0-2456 GCA_035995405.1 Chloroflexota bacterium | reverse complement strand
ATCGCCGCGGCGACCCGTGGCCAGCTCCGCGGCGCCGCGCAGATCGCCGACCTGGCTGGTGTGCTGGCCCAGACGACTGACCCGAGCTTCGATCAGCGCCGGGCCGCGGCCTTCCCGAGCGGCTTCGACCGCTTCGCGCATGACCCGATAGACCTGCAGCGGATCGGCCCCGTCGACGCTGATGCCGACCACGGCGTAGCCCACCGCGCGATCGGCGACGCTGCGGACGGCCGACTGCTTCTCGAAAGGCACCGAGATAGCCACGCCGTTGTTCTCACAGAACAGAACCACAGGCAGCTGGTGCACGGCGGCGAAGTTCAGCCCTTCGTGGAAATCGGACTTCGACGATCCGCCATCGCCGAAATAGGCGACGCTGACGCTGTCTTCGCCGCGCAGCTTGGCGGCCAGGGCGGAGCCGACAGCGTGCGGAATCTGGGTTGCGACCGACCCTGAAATGCTCATCAGGTGGAGGTCGTGTTTGGCCCAGTGACCGGGCAGGTTCTTGCCGCCGGAGGACGGGCTAGCGGCGGCGCCGAAGTAGTCGAGAAAGATCTCGCGGGCGGACATGCCGCGGGCGTACGCCGCTGGCAGACTGCGATAGAAGAGGTAGACGGGATCGGTCGGCCGCAGCGCGTGCATGCTGGCGATCTGGGCGGCTTCGTGGCCGTCGGAGGGGATGGAAACGTCAATGGCGCCCTGGAAGGCGAGCCGTAGCGCGTACTCACTCATGCGGCGGCTGACGAGCATGGCGTAGTACAGGTCGAGCGCGGCGGCGTCGGCCAAGCCGAAGGTGCGGTGGACCGGCTGCGGCTCGGGCCGGGCGGCCTGCTTTGGCCGCCTGGGCCGCGCGCCGCGCGGTGCGGCCGTCGCCATGGTCCTATCCTAACGGAGCGATGCGTGAGGAAGAGGCACGCCCGGGCGGTCTGGCCAGCGGCGGTGTTAGCGCTAACGCGGAGGTGGCGCGGCTGTTCGCCGAGATTGGCGACATCCTCGAGATCAAAGGTGAGCCACCGTATCGCTACAACGCCTATCGGAATGCCGCACGCACGGTCGGCAATGCCAGCGAGCGTCTCGAAACGCTCTTCGAAGAGGGTCGGCTGCGTGAGCTCAACGGCGTCGGCGCAGCCCTCGAAGCCAAGATCATCGAATATCTCGCCACCCGCCGCATGGCCTTCCACGAGGAGGTGCGGCGTGATTTTCCCGTCGCGTTGGCGTCATTGTTAGCGTTACCAGGACTCGGTCCGGGCAAAGCCAGAGCGCTGTACCAGGAGCTCGGCATCTCGACGCTGCCCGACCTTGAAGAGGCGGCTCGGAGCGGCCGTCTGGCCGATGTGCCTGGCTTCGGCCGTAAAGCGATCGAGAGTCTGCTCACCAGCCTGCAGCAGCTCAAGCAACGCGGCAGTCGCGGGCTGCTGTCTGATGCCTGGGTCGCCTACGCCCAGGTCAGCGAGGCGATTGGCGCCCCCAACGACTCCGACCGGCTGGCCGTCGTCGGCAGTGTCCGGCGCATGCAGGATACGGTCGGGGGTCTTGACCTGCTGGCCGGCCGCGACACCGCCGCGGAAGCCGAGCAGTTGATCGGTGCCGTCCTGGCATTGCCAAACCTGGTCCAGGTCCTGGAACAAAGCTCGGACGAAGTCGCCGTGCAGCTCTACGGCGGGATCGAAGTGCGGCTGACGATCGTGCCGCGGGCGGCGTGGGGTGCCGCGCTCGTCTGGTACACGGGGTCGGCAAAACACGTCGCGCGGCTGGAGGCCCTGGCCCAGCAACGGGGCTGGCGACTCTCTGCGTTCGGGCTGGAGGACGACGCCAGCGGCAAGATCCTCGTGCGCGACAAAGAGAGCGCTATCTACGAGCGCCTGGGGCTGCCATGGATTCCGCCCGAGTTACGCGAGGACGAAGGCGAGATCGAAGCCGCTCAGGCAGGCCAGGTGCCGAAGCTCGTCGAGTTGAGCGACATCAAGGGCGATCTGCACAGCCATACCAACTGGACCGACGGCACCGACACGCTCGATGACATGGCCAAAGCAGCCAAAGCCAAGGGCTACCAGTACATGGCCCTGACCGACCACACCCAGAACCTGGCGATGACGCGCGGTCTGACTCCCGAACGACTCGAGGAGGAGCGGGCGCTGGTCAAACGCATCAACAACAAGCTGGCCCCATTTGTCGTGCTGCTGGGCACCGAGATGGACATTCTCATGGACGGTCAGCTCGACTTCTCGGACGAGGTGCTGCGGTCGCTCGACTACGTTTCAGTATCCATCCATACGGGGTTCCGTCAGCCGACGGACGTGATGACGCAGCGGATGGTGCGGGCAATCTCCAATCCGCTGGTCAACACGCTTAATCATCCGCATGGCCGCATCATCAAGCGCCGCGAGGGCTATGCCGTTGACATGCAGGCGGTCATCGAGCAAGCGGCTCGTTCGGGCTGCGCCCTCGAGCTGAACGCG
>DASYKL010000018.1:0-1613 GCA_035995405.1 Chloroflexota bacterium | reverse complement strand
TGATGGAAGCACCTGGCATCTTCAGGTCACTGGCCTGGTCGAACAACCACTCGACCTCAGCCGCGACGCCCTCACCGCGCTGCCCGCGGTGCAGATCACGCGCACGCTGGAGTGCATCTCCAATGAAGTCGGCGGTGACCTGATCAGCACCGGCGTCTGGACCGGGGTGCTATTGGCCGACGTCCTCCAGCGCGCCGGAGTTCGCAGCGGCGCAAGCGCGGTTGTATTTCACAGCGTGGACGGCTACGTCGAAACGATGGCCCTGGACAAAGCGCAGGACCCGAACACGTTGCTCGCCTACGCATTGAACGGCCAGCCATTGCCCACCAAGCACGGCTTCCCGCTGCGTGTGCTGGGCAGTGGCACGTATGGCATGAAGAACTCCAAGTGGCTCACCCAGATCGACGTTGTCGCCGCGGTGGAGCCAGGCTTCTGGGAGCAGCAGGGCTGGAATCCTGATGCCCCGGTGCAGACGCTGGCTCGTATTGACACTCCCAAAGATGCCGAGACGGTGACCGGCGCCACGTCAATCAGTGGCGTTGCCTTCGCGGCCGATCGCGGCATTCAGCGCGTCCGGTATCGACTGACGCTGGCACGTCGTGGTCGGACGCGGAGCTGCTGCCGTCACTCGGCCCGTCCACGTGGCTGTTCTGGCATATTGGCTGGCAACCGCGGGGATCCGGTGGGGCCACCCTGGTCGTCCGCGCAGTAGACGGCACCGGCCAGACGCAGACGGATCGACGTGTCGACTCGTTCCCGAACGGATCATCCGGATACCACGCAGTTCAGGTCCGGGTCGCATGACGCCCCAGATCTCGGCCCAACTTCGCACTATCAAAGGAGTCTGCCTATGCCTGTACCTCGCATCGCCCTGGCTTCCGCTGTCCTCGCCCTGGCAGCGGCTGCCTGCGGCCCGACGGCTTCGCCGCCAACTGCACCCGCGGCCTCAAGCCCAACCTCGCCCGCTGTACAGTCCGCTTCTTCGCCCGCGGCCGCGGCCGCGTCGCCGTCGGCGGTTGCAGCCGAGCGCGTTGACGGCACGGTCCAGAGCCTTTCGGGCGGGACTGTAATGCTCGCGAGCGGCCGATCCGTCAGTGTACCGGCGTCAGCACGAGTGACGCGGTCCATGCCGATTACCGCGGCTGATTTGCATCAGGGCGATTACATCGCGATCACGGCCAAACGACAGCCCGATAACACACTCCTGGCCAGCATCGTCAATGTGTTCCCACCGGCGCTCGGCCAGGTTGCTCCTGGGCAGCGTCCTTTGCCCGAAGGCAATCTGATGACCAATGCCAGCATCGACCAACTTCAAGGCAACGCGTTCACCGTGACGTTTCCCGGTGGCGGTGCGCGAGTGCAACTCGCCCCTGACGCCACCATCACCCGACAGGTGGACGCCAGTCTCGACGAGGTGCACCAGGGCGACAGCGTGATCATGCAGGTGGTCGACAACGCCGCTCGCAGCGTCACTATTACGACAGCTAGCGCACGATCCTAGCGCACGACCGGAACGCCCGCTCAGGCGCGGACGAGCGTGTCTCGGAGGACCTCCTCGCGCGGCTCGATGGACGTGAACTGAATCGAGGTCATCGACACGCAGCCGAGATCCA
>DASYKL010000017.1:0-4696 GCA_035995405.1 Chloroflexota bacterium | reverse complement strand
CGAGGCCGCATTGTCGTTTCTCGGTCTCGGTGTGCCGCTGGATACGCCTAGCTGGGGCGGCATGCTCAACGATGGCCAATCGTATCTGGGCAGCGCCTGGTGGGTCGCCACACTGCCGGGTGTCGCGATCAGCCTGACGGTCCTGTCGGTCAACTTGATGGGCGACTGGCTCGGCGACCTGCTCAATCCACGCCTACGCCACTGACTCATGACGCTACTCCTGAAAGGACCACATTGGCAGTGACCACGCTTCCGCAAATCAACCTGGACACACTGAAGAGCGACGTGCAGAGCGCGGTCGAGCGGCTCCGGCCAGACCTCGACGCGATGAGCCTACGTATCCATGCGCATCCGGAGATTGCCTTCCAGGAGCATCAGGCCGCGGCGTGGCTTAGCGAGCGCCTGGAGCAGAGCGGCTTCACCGTGGAGCGGGGCGTCGGTGGACTCGAGACAGCGTTCGTCGGCCGCTATCGCGGTGGGCCTGGTCCGACGCTGGCACTGCTTGCCGAATTCGATGCGCTGCCCGGTATCGGCCATGGCTGTGGTCACAACATCATCGGCACCAGCGCCGTCGGTGCAGCACTCGCGCTCAGAGAAGCCTGGCCCGCTGTGCCCGGTGAGATCCTGCTTGTCGGCGCACCCGCCGAGGAATCCGGTGGTGGCAAAGCCTATCTCGTCGAAGCCGGCCTGTTCGATGGCGTCTCCGCCGCGTTGATGGTCCACCCGAGCATGAAAACGCAAGTCGTCGCCTCGCTCATCTCAATGCAAGAGATCGTGGTCGAATATTTCGGCAAGGCCGCTCACGCATCGTCCAAACCGCAGGACGGGATCAATGCGCTGGATGCGCTGGTCGTCGCCTACATGGGCATCGCGACCTTGCGCCAGCACATTCGCTCGGACGCGCGGGTCCACGGCATCATCACCAACGGAGGCGCGGTGCCTAACGTTGTGCCGGACTACGCCGCTGCCCGATTCTTTGTGCGGTCTCCAGACGACGAGTATCTCGACTCATTGGTGGAGCGGGTGCTGGCGTGTTTTCGCGCTGGAGCCGAAGCTACTGGCGCCAGAGTCGAACATCGGTTTCCCAGCAAGCGCTATTCGGCCATGCGCAGCAATCCCACTCTAGCGGCCACGTTTGCGCGCAACCTGCAACTTGTCGGATTGGAAGAAACGCCGCCGGATGCGACGCGCGGCTCGGGCTCGAGCGACATGGGCAATGTGAGCCAGGTGGTACCTGCGCTGCACCCGTCGATCGCCATTGCCCCGCGCGGGGTAGCTGGCCATTCGCTGCAATTCACCGAGTACGCGGCATCGGCAGCCGGCATGCAAGGCCAGGCGCACGCCGCTCAGGTCATGGCCATGACCGTCATCGAGTTGTTTGCCGATCCTGCACTGCTGGCGCAAGCCATGGCAGAGTTCCGTTCTGAGCTCGTGGCATGACGAGCAGCGTGATGCCAGTGTCGATCGAAGAAATACGCGCCCGGGCGGCCCGCGTGCCGCGCATTCCGCTCGCCCTCACGCCAACCCCGTTGGAAGAGGCTCCCCGTCTGGCAGCCGAGCTGGGCATCGGTCGTCTGTTCATCAAACGCGACGATTTGACGGGCTTGGCTTTCGGCGGCAACAAGACCCGCAATCTCGAATTCCGTATGGCCGAAGCAGTGGCCCAACACACCGACGTGTTCATCGCTGGGCTGGAGGCGCAGTCGAATTCCGCCCGCCAGACAACAGCCGCCGCCAATCGCCTTGGCATGCAGACGATCCTGGTCTTACATGCCGACCGCGATTGGCAGTGGCAAGGCAATCTGCTGGTAGACCGCCTGCTGGGGGCGGACGTGCGTTTTGTGCACGGTGATGCGGCGGAGCTGGACCGCGTACTGCGGCTCACGGCTGACGAAGTCCACGCCAGCGGCCGGCGGCCGTATGTGATGAACCATGCTGGCGCGTTCGCGCTAGGTTCAGCGCTGGCCTACCTGTTGTGCACGCTCGAGATTGCCGAGCAACTGGAAGCGTTAGGGTTGCAGCCGACCGATCTGTACATGACGAGCGGAAACAAAGGTCACGCCGGACTGATCGCCGGCCAGAAACTGCTTGGCCAACAGTTTCGGACCGTGGCCATCAGCCAGCGCTACGGCAAGGATCGCATCCCGGGCGCGCTCAGCGGCGCGCGCGCGGCGTTGACCGCGCTCGGCTTTGACGTCGAGCTCACGCCGGCAGACGTCGAGAGCTATGACGAGTACGTCGGACAAGGGTACGGCGCAGCGACGGATGCCAGCCTGGCGGCTATGCAGCTGGCGGCGCGAACCGAAGGGCTGCTCCTGGATCCGGTGTACACCGGCAAGGCCATGGCGGGCTTGATTGACCAGGCTCGGCGTGGTGTTGTCGGTCAACAAAGCACCGTGGTTTTTATCCACACGGGCGGACTGCCGGCTCTGTTCGCGTTCAAGGACGAAATCATCAACTGGCTGGACCGCGCGCCGAAGTGACAAATGCTCTGGCGTTCTCACTGCAAGACCGGGTGGCCCTGGTTACCGGCGCCAGCCGCGGCATCGGCCAAGCCGTGGCGCTCGAGTTGGCCCGCGCTGGGGCAGCTGTTGGCTTGATTGCGCGTGACCCGGAGCGTCTGGCGAGTGTTGCCGGCACCATTCAACGTCTTGGTGGACGGGCAGCCCTGTGCATGGCGGATTTCGAGCGGCCAGGTGAAGCTGAAGCCGCGGCCAAGGTGTGCCAGGAATTCCTCGGTCCTATTGACGTGCTGGTCAACAACGCCGGCGAATCCAGTCGCGAATCCATCGAGAACCTGACTGACATCGAGTGGCGTCGGGTCTTCCAGGTGAACCTCGATGCGGCATTCGAGCTGTCGCGCGCCGTCCTGCCTGGCATGCGCGCTCGACACTGGGGTCGCATCGTGAACATCGCCAGTATCTCCGGCCAGACGGGTGGCGTACGCGGATCGGTGGTTTATGCCAGCTCGAAAGGCGCACTGATCGCGTTCACCAAAGCGCTGGCTCGCGATGTCGGCGGAGACGGCGTGACGGTGAACGCGGTCGCGCCCGGCCAGGTCGCTACCGAAATGGGCTCCAATTTGACGGCCGAGCAGTTGCGCGACCTGACGGCACAGATCCCGGTCCGTCGGCTCGGTCGGCCGGACGAGATCGCCTCGGCGGTGCGGTTCCTGGCGTCGGCAGAGGCCGGCTACGTCACCGGAGCCACCATCGACATCAACGGTGGGCTGTCGCGTCGTTAGGCAGGGCAGTTTGGTACTCTGCAGCGCGCACATGGCTCGGTAGAATGCACGGTCCAATGAAGGACAGGACATGAAGATCGCTCTCGCTGGACAGGGCGCGTTTGGGATCAGGCATCTCGAAGCCATACGAAACATTCCGGACATTGAGGTCGTTTCGCTGACCGGCGGACGGCCGGCAGGGACGAAGCAAGTAGCCGAGCAATTCAATATTCCCCACTGGACGACCAATCTCGAGGAGACGTTGAGCCAGCCCGGCCTCGACGCGGTCATCCTTGCCAGCCCGACCCAGGTCCACGCCGATCAGGCCGAGCAGGTCATGCGTGCCGGCAAACACGTACTGATCGAGATTCCGATCGCCGACTCCGCGGCAGATGCCGAGCGCCTGTTAGCCGTCCAGAAAGAGACCGGTGTAGTCGCTATGGCGGGCCACGTGCGGCGCTTCAATCCAAGTCACCAGTGGGTCCACAAACGGATCGAGAGCAACCAGCTGACGATCCAACAGATGGACGTCCAGACCTACTTTTTCCGTCGCAGCAATATGAATGCCGCTGGGCAACCGCGCACCTGGACCGACCACCTCTTGTGGCACCACGCTTGTCACACGGTCGACCTGTTCATCCATCAAACGGGTGAGACGCCCGTCGTCGAGCACGCGATTCAAGGACCTATCCATCCAGAGCTCGGCATCGCGATGGACATGAGCATCCAGGTGAAGGTGCCTTCTGGAGCGATCCTGACACTGTCGCTGTCGTTCAATAATGACGGGCCGTTCGGCTCGTTCTTCCGCTATATCTGCGACAACGGCACCTACAAGGCGCTCTACGACGACCTGGTCGATGGTTCTGACAAGCCGATCGATGTTTCACAGGTCGACGTTTCGACCAACGGCATCGAGCTCGAAGACCGCGAGTTCTTCGCCGCGATTCGCGAAGGACGCCAGCCAAGATCGAGCGTTGCTGACGTCATGCCGGCAATGCGCACGCTGGGCCGCCTGGAGCAACAGCTTCAGGCCTGAGCCGCACGATGTTCGCGACTATATACGTCCGCTGATTCTGCGGAGCACGGTGCCCGGATCGTCGGGGGCGTCGTCGCCGGTCCAGACGACATATTGGTCGGGACGCACCAGGATCAAGCGTCTCTCATACGCCTGCCGCTCGGCCGAGAAACTATCGCGAATCACGGTGAGTGGTAGGCCCAGCAGTGTTGCGGCGTCTTTGATCCGCTCGATCGCGCCGTCGGGCGCACCGAACGCCAGGAGCGTGTAGCCGGTCCCGAGCGCTTCGAAGACGTTGCGGCCCGACGTCAGCGGCTGCGGCGTGAGATGGTGGCCGGCCTCGGCCGCGTACGAGTGCTGGCCGTGAATGCTGCACACCGCGTCGGGCGGCCCCATAACCACCGACGAGCCCTCGTAGTGGGGCTCATATGATTGCTGGCGCCTGCGCGACTCCGCCT
>DASYKL010000016.1:0-2078 GCA_035995405.1 Chloroflexota bacterium | reverse complement strand
GCACCGCCGCGCCGATGGCGATCGCATCCAGGGGCGTGACGTCCGTCTTGATCGCCCCACTCAGCGCCGCGAGCAACGCTGGGGTGCGCGGCCAGTTCAGCGGATTGACCATCGCCGTCCGCACCGCCGACAAGACCTGCTGCTGCCGACTGATCCGGCCGAAGTCGCTGTCCTGGTGACGGGTGCGGGCGTACTTCAGCGCTGTATCGCCGTCCATGTGCTGCCGCCCAGCAGGGATATCGACGGTCTGGTAGCCGTAGTCGTCGGTTGGGTATGTCTCGTCGTAGATCCGCTGGGCCACCGTGATGTCGACCCCGCCGACGGCGTCGACGACGTCGCGCACACCCTGCAAACCGATCACCAGCGAGCGGTCAACCCGTTGGCCGAGCACGTTGCTGACGGTCTGTTTGGCGGCCTGGCTGCCGCCGAGCTCGTACGCGGCATTGACGCGCTCTTCGCCATTTCCTGGGATCGTGACCCACAAGTCCCGCGGCACCGACACCATTGCCACCCGCGGCGTGGCCCGATCGGCGACGAACAGCAGCAACGTATCCGTACGCCCGACGACGCCTCGTTTGAGCTCGTCGGGCCGCGCATCGGAGCCAAGAATCAGCACGGCTTCGCGCGTGGGCGTCAGCAGCAGAGCCGCGGCCAGCAGGCCTGCCAGCACCAGCACGACCAGCAGGCCAAGCCTGGCCAGAATGCCAAAGACGTTCGGCCCGCGCCGCGGCGGCGACTCGTAGACGGACGGCTCGGCCGCCTCGGGTGTGATTGACAGCCGCTGTGTTGGCTGGAGATCGGGCGTCGACACAGGCGACTCAGGTTGTACAGGACGGACGTGCGGCCACGCCGTTCTCAGACGTGCAGATCCTGTTCGCGTATCCCGAAGCCGAGCAGCGCCGCGCCGAAGAGACCCGCATGGTCGCCAAGCTCGGCCAGTACGACGCGTAGCGTCCGCGTGAAGTCGAGTCGAGCAGAGCGCTCGACCTCAGCCAGCAGTGGTGGTCCGATGAGGTCCCACGCTTTCAGCGCAATGCTGCCGCCGATCACGACCAGCTCCAGGTCGAGCAATGCCGCCGACGAGGCGATGCCGCGCCCGACGCACTCGCCGGCCGAGCGCAGCAGCTCACACGCCAGCGCATCGCCGGTGCGGGCGGCGGAGGCCATATCGGCGGCACTGGCGCCCGGCGGGAGCGAGGTAGCCGCGCCTTGTGCCAGCGCAACGGACAGGCGTCGCGTCAGACCGGTCCCGGAGGCCACGCCTTCCAGGCAGCCAAGCGCTCCACAGCCGCAGAGTGGCCCGTTGGGCCAGACGATGATGTGGCCGATGTGTCCGCCATTGCCAGCCTGGCCGTGCAGCAGACGGCCGTCGAGGATGATCCCACCGCCGACCCCCGTCGAGACGACCATGCCGAGCATGTTGTTGGAGCTTCGGCCAGCCCCTTTCCAGCGTTCGCCGAGCGCCAGCGCCTTGGCATCGTTGTCGACGACGCACGGTCGGCCGAACGTCTCGACGACGCGGTCGCGTAGCGGAAAGTCGCGCCAGGCGGGGATGTTCAGCGGACTCACGCGGCCCGCGAAATAGTCCATCGGTCCGCCGCAGCCGACGCCGACCGCCTCGATGCCATCGCTGTCTGCGCCCGCTTCGGCGAGCACCGCGCGGCAAAGGCTGACCAGGGCCGCGAACAGCTCGTCACCGGATTTGACGCGCGGCGTCGGCTGCCGTCTGGAAGCCAGCAGTCGGCCATCTCGGGCAACGACGCCCACTGCCAGCTTGGTTCCACCGATATCGATCGCCAGGACCGGGCGCAGGGATAGATGCATCCCGTAGTTGAGCTCGCGAGGGGAATGCTAACGTCTATCTCGGAATCTGCGTCGTCGGGCATGGTGGACTGGTGGACTGAGATCAGCCTGGCGATGGCCTCGTTTCTCGATCGGCATGGGCTGCTGGCAGCTTTTGTCTTTTTGTTGATCGAAGAGGCCGAGGTCCCGGTGCCCGTGCCTGGAGACGTGCTGATGCTCATCCTGGGCGTCCATGCGCGTCAGGGTCGGGTCGAGCTGTGGCAAGCAATCGCCGT
>DASYKL010000015.1:0-4568 GCA_035995405.1 Chloroflexota bacterium | reverse complement strand
TCGACGTCGCTCCTCGATCTGTCCCTTGGTGAGCTGCTGCGGCGGCTCGGCTCGTCCGATCCCGCGCCTGGCGGTGGCGCGGCCGCGGCTGTCACTGGTGCGCTCGGCGCAGCGCTGGTGCAGATGACCGCCAACCTGACGGTGGGCCGACCAAGGTTTGCGGACATCGCGCCGCAGGCCAGCGCGATCGAGGACCGCAGCGCTACGTTGCGCGACCGTCTGGCGGCGTTAGGCGACGTCGATGCCGCCGCGTTCGACGAGGTCAGCACCGCCTACAAACTGCCGCGCACGGATGATGCCGAAAAGGCAGCCCGCTCGGCGGCGATCCAGACCGCGCTGCGCGGGGCAGCCCAGGTGCCGCTCGAGACGGCGCAGTTGTGTGCCGACGTCCTGGCCGTTGCCGAGGAAGCCGCACCCCTGCTGAATGCCGCGGTCATCTCCGATGTGCTGGTCGGCGCGCTGCTGGCCCACGCGGCTCTGGAAAGCGCGGCAGTCAATGTCGAAATCAATCTGGCAGCCATGAGCGACATTGCCGCGGCGGAGCAATTCGCAGCCGACCTGGCAGCGGCACGCGAGGGCGCCGCTGAGCGCCTGGAGCGGATTCTGGCTGCCGGTCGGTCACGCTTCAGCAAGCCGGTCCGCCCGACCTAAGCAGACGGCGACCTGGAGCTAGTACGCCACAGCTGTGGATTCTGGCCCCCGGTCGGTTCGCGTCAGCAAGCCGGTCCGCCCGAGCGGAGAACACAGCTTTGTCGAGCTGGTCCGCAACAGCTGTGGACGCAGGCTGTCGGTCGGTCACGCTCCAGCAAGCCGGTCGCCCGGAGCTGAGAAACACAGCAGCCTCGAGCTGGTCCGCCACAGCTGCGGATTCTGGCTGCCGGTCGGTTGGAGTCGGCAAGCCGGTCCGTCCGCGCTGACCACACAGCGGGCCTCGAGCTGGTCCGTCCCGGTTGAGGATGCTGGCTGCCGGTTAGTCACGCTTCAGCAAGCCTGTCGCCCCGAGTGGAGAACACAGCGGCTTCGAGCTGGTCCGCAACGCTTGACGCAATGGCATCCTCGAGGTGATCGAGCGCCCCCTGCGGATCGTCGTCCGCTAGCCAGACGAGCCGCGCGGGCGGCCGCTGGGCGCCGAGCCAGCGCAGGACAACCGCCAGGTCTGTGGGCGCCGAGCGCGGCGGCCCGTGCTCCTCGAGAACCACACGGGCCAGGTCCATCGCATGGAGTTCGTGGTCAGTGGCGCCATGGGCGGCGAAAATGCCGCGATCGAGGAGGAACGCTTCGCAGCCGTCCTCTGTTGGTCGGACAACCGCGTAGCGGGCGTGATAGGGATCAGCCGGCAGCAGTAGCTGGTCAACATCGAATGCCACGACCTGACGTAGCAGCTGGCTCGATTGCGCCCGAGCGAGTCGCTCGGCATCGTCGCGGTGACCGTGCAGGAAGGTCCACGCCTCGCGGAGGCGGGCCTCGTATGTCGCTGGATCACCACCGCGGAGCGTATCCAGGTCGAACGCGCGACGCGCGAGCAGCCGCGCCACTTCGCCAGCCATCTCGTTGCGGAACGGGCCGACAAACTCGCCATCAGCGTGAGTCGGCCCGAGGCTGGCTTCAAGTCGACGGGCCGCTCGCTGGCGCTTGCCCGGCCGCGCCGCTGGTACTGGCGGCAGGCGAATCCAGAGCCGCGGCAATCGCTGCTGGCGGACGGTGTTGAACCTGGGTTGGAGGCGGCGAATCTCGCGGTCTTCGAGGATCAACGCTTCGAGATCGGTAGCGCACAGCGTCGGATCGACGACGTCGACCGTGCCCACGAGGCCTTCGAGCCGCCGCGTCGCGCCGAGCGGCCGGTCGACATAGGCCGCCACCCGCGATCGCAACCGGCGCGCCTTGCCGACGTAGAGGGCTGTCTGCTGCTCGTCGCGCATCACGTACACGCCCGGCTCGTCTGGCAAAGCGCTGGCGGTGGTCGAGCGGCGAAGCGCCCGTGCGCTGGTGGCGGTGCTCGTTGCGGCGATCTCGACCTGTTGGCTTGCGGCCAACGCGAGAAGGCGTGGCGCGACCACCGCCAGCACGCGCGCTTCTTCCTCGGGCTGGCCGATGCGGCCCGTGCTGATGCCGAGCCGCGCCGCCACCAGGCCCAGTGTCGGCTTGCTGGTCTGCCCCAACACACGAGACGCCAGGTCGTTCACATCGATCAGCACTGGCTCGACGAGCGCTCGTCCGACGCGGCGCGCTGCTGTGCTCAGAAACGCCCACGCCAGCCGCGCGTCCTGGGCGGCGATAGGTCGCTCGCCGAGGAATGTTAGTAGCTCGTCAACGATCGATTCGAATGGCGGCAGGTCGTCCAGCAGGTCGCGCTGGAGGCCGAGCCGCGCCGCGACGTAACGCGGAACCCGCTGCAGCGGGTTCACGGTTGCGCTGAAGCGCTCAATCGACTCCCCATCCACCACGTGGAGCGCGGCCACCCGAACGATCCGACCGCGCTCCGGGGTCGGCCCGCTCGTCGCGAGGGCCAGGACTGTCAGGCGTGACTGCTCGCCGGGCACGTTCGGGTTGACCGCCGCGTGGCCGCGAGCAGCCCACTGGCCGCTGGCCTGGCGCTCGATACGCGCATCGCCCAGCAACGGCCTGAGCAGCTCCTGCTGCAGCGCCGCCGGCAGCGCACCGCCGTAGACGTGGGCCAGCAGCTGGTCCTGTGTTGTGTCGCCGTTGGCCAGCAGGTACGCATGAGCCCGGTCGCACAGCGTGAGCGCGCGAAAACCCCGCTCTGCCGCACTGTCCATGGGGTGGGTCACCTGTCAGCTTGTCGCGAGCAGCCCCTGGACCTGTGCGGCGATCCACGCGGGCGTCCAGGTGGTCTCGGCGCCTCCTGTCAGCAGCGGCCCCAGGCGCTGCTGGCGCAGCACGCCCTGTTTGTCGATGAGGAAGGTCGATGGCAGGGCCCGCACGTTGTAGGCGCGCGTCACGTCTCCGTTTTCGTCGAGGACGGCGTACAGGTGCAGCCCGTATTGCCGCTGAAACACTTCTATTTGCAGTGCGTCCTCTTGCAGGTCGACCGAATACATGACGAAGGGCTGCCCGCCCAGGTCATCGGCGAGCTGTTGGAGGGCCGGCATTTCGGCTTTGCACGGTTCGCACCAGGTCGCCCAGAAGTTCAGCAGCACGACTTTGCCGCGTTCGCCATTCAGGTTGGACATGCCCCCGCCGACAACCGGGAGCGCGATCTGCGGCGCGGGTGCGCCCGGGCGGGCGATGGTCGGCGCGCCTTCGGCGGGTCGGAACAGGGTCAGCCACAGGCCGGCGAGCATGGCCACGCCGATCAGGCCCAGGCCAGCGACCGTAACGGGACGAGAAAGACGTACCACCAGACGCCGAATTGTAGAGCCAGTTTTCTCAGGTTGGCCCGAGTTGCGCCACCACTACCGGGCTGTGTGTAGGACGGCAATGAATGCGGTCATGTCACCGCTCCGCGGCTGCCCGTCAGTGGGTCGCGATGGCGACCCCCGTTCAGTTTCAGGTCGGCCGGGGCGCCGTTGGATCACGACGGTGACACCCTTCACGCCTCAGGTCCGCTGCGGCCGCCCATGCGTCGAGGTCGGTACACCGTTCACCTCTCAGCCCCGCGGGCGGCCACCCATGCCGAGGTCGTGACACCGTTCACGCCTCAGCTCCGCGGGGCCGTCGCTGGGTCGCCGATGGTGACTCCCGTTGACGTCTCAGGTCGACGGGGCCGACCAGACCAGACCAGACCGCTTGGCACGGCACTGCACGCGGCAGACGGCCATTGATCGGACACGGCATCGGGTACTGGCGCAACTCACCTACCTGACGGGGCCTGAGGGTGAGCGTCGCGTGAGCGTCACGCCAGGCGTCTCGTGAGCGTCACGCCGGTGTCTCGTGAGCGTCACGCCAGCCACGCCAGCCGCACACAACACGACGCGAGACCAGACGGTACGGGCCCGGCACGGCGCGTGGCAGTCAGCCATTGATCGGACGCGGTTTCGGAAATGGTGCAGCTCACCCACCATACGTACCGTCACGTGAGCGTCACGCCAGCCGTTACGCAAGCCATGCACGCCGTCTCGTGAGCGTCACGGCAGCGACGCCAGCCGTCTCGTGAGCGTCACACGGATGTCTGGTGAGCGTCACGTCAGGCGTCTCGTGAGCACCAGATCGGCCGCTGTGTCAGCGCCGGCGACCACACCGGTCTGCGCGTTGGCAGCGACGAGCAGCTGCTCACCGCAAACATCCGGTGCATGAACTCGACGTGTAGAACGCAGCAACTTCACCACCCCCCTGAGGTCTGCGCGTCGAAGCTGCGGTGCGCTGGATCAGGGCTGAGCAAGTCCGTATCGCCGATAGTGTCCCAGCGATCATCCAGGGCCCGCCAGAACGCAGCCAACAGCCGGCGCGAATACGATTCGTTAGGGGATTGGCCTTCCCACGCAAATTCGGATCGTCGATCAGTGGCAGTTCGCGCTAGCACAATAGGCTGGTCCCGCGATATTCTGGCCCGGCTTCAGAAATTGTGGGAGACAGGGGGCGAGCCGCCGATCAGGATGCGCTTGCGCAAC
>DASYKL010000014.1:0-4556 GCA_035995405.1 Chloroflexota bacterium | reverse complement strand
CGCAACCGAGTCCGATTAATGGCTGACTGCGGCGGCGTGCCGTTGCCGTTGCCGTTGCCGTTGCCGTTGCCTGGCCGTGCCGTGCCGTCCCGTCCCGTCTGGTCTGGTCTGGTCTGGTCTGGTCTGGTCTGGTGTCGTGTGGTCTCGTGTCGCGTGTGCAGCCTGGCGTGGCTGGCGTGACGCTCACGAGACGGCTGCCTGGCGTATGTGACGGATGGCGCGACGCTCACCTCACGCCCGTAGGGTAGGTGAGTTCCGCCAACACCTACTGTGTTCGATCAATGGCCGACTGCCGCGTGCAGTGCCGTCCCATGCCGTCTCGTCTGGGTCTCGTGTCGTGTCGCTGCCGCTGCCGCAGCCGATTGTGGGCCTGGCGTGGCTGGCGTGACGCTCACGAGACGGCTGCCTGGCGTATGTGACGGATGGCGTGACGCTCACGCGACGCTCACCTCACGCCCGTAGGGTAGGTGAGTTCCGCCAACACCTACTATGTTCGATCAATGGCCGACTGCCGCGTGCAGTGCCGTGCCATGTCGTCTCGTTTGGTCTTGTGTCGTGTCGCTGCCGCTGCCGCAGCCGATTGTGCGCCCGGCGTAGCTGGCGGGACGCTCACGAGACGGCGTGGATGGCCTTACGTGACGGCTGGCGTGACGCTCACGAGACGCTGCGCGTGGTAGGTGAGTAGCGCCAGTTTCCGAAACCGTGTCCGATCCAATGGCTGACTGGCGCACGCGGTGCCGGGCCATGCCGTCTCGTCTGGGACTGGTGTCCTGCCGCTGCCACTGCCGATTGTGCCGCCGGTCTGGCTGGCGTCGCGCTCGCGAGACACGGGTGTGACGCTCACGAGACGCCTGGCGTGACGCTCACGCGACGCTGCGCGTGGTAGGTAAGTAGCGCCAGTTTCCGAAACCGTGTCCGATCAATGGCTGACTGGCGCGCGCGGTGCCGGGCCGTACCGTCTGGTCTCGTCTCGTCTCATGCGGTGCGGGAGCCGGTGCCAGCCTGCTGACCGGGGCCGCGACTGACGCGTGACGCGAGCCTGATCTGCCCAGCCGCTGGCGCCGAGCCTGCTCGCGTTGAGCCGCCGGGCCGTCGCCGCGAATGCCTGGATTACCGAACGCCTTATCGCTATCGGGGGTGCCCTGCTCGTTGACGTAATAGGCGGAGACCGCTCACCCGCATCGTCATTGCGCTTTTTGGCGCGCTTGGCTCAGCGGCGACTCGCGGTGCGACCGGCGCGACGGCCGTGGCAGTCGCAATGACAGCCATCATCGGTCCAGCGCCGCGGGCCATCGGCGCGATCGGCGAACGGCGCGAACGAGGTAGGGCGGCGCCGCCCGCGCGACCGTCGAACAGTGCGAACGACGTACTGCGGCGCGACGGGGCCTCCGGGCGCGAACGGCCCAGTGCGGCGCGATCGGCGCAACTGGCGCAGTGCGGCGCCGACCACGTCAGCCCCTTCCCGTCGACTCTCCGGCGAGGCCGAGCCGTGGGGGCCCTCCGCGTTCAGGATGTCCGTCGCGGCGTGGCCGCGGAGGGCCAGAGCGGCAAGCAGCACGAAGCGCTAATGCGCTAGTCCACAAAAAGTGTTTAAAAGGGAAAGGCCGACGCGGGGGGAGGTTGCGTCGGCCTTTCGGACGCGGGGTCGGCCAGGGGAGTAGCCGAACCCGCCACTGCTTCGCGGTCGCCCGGGGGGAGGTGCGGTACCGCGAGTACATTCACTTTACCGTGCCCCAACAAGACCGGGGACGGTCGTCCGGCCCTAGAACGGTGGGAAAATCCCCTACCGGAGGCTGACCTCATACATTCCTAATACCGATAATCGAGTGCCGACGTCACTTCTGACGGGTGAACTGTCCGCGACATCGGAATCACCACCACATACGGCGCCGCCCGACGCTCCAGAAACGACACGCCCATTTGCCGCAGCGTGTGCTCCAACGCCGGCTCAGCTTCGTCGGTGACCAGGACGAACGCGGGCCGCGCGGCGCGCTCGACCAGCAGCCGATATTCGGGAAATCGGTCGATCCCGCCAGCCGCGACGTCGTACCAGTCGTAGGCGATCAGAGGCTCACCCTCCGCGCGGGCGTCGAACATCACGGCCTGGCTGGCCCAGTGGTTGAGCCAGATGTAGTGGACGCCCTCGGCGCGCAGGATGTTGAGCAGGGGGCCGTTGTCGACGGGCAAGCGATCCCAGTAGGGCGATTGGAACGCCTGCACCGGGTTGATCGCGTTGACGGCGGCGAGGTTGAGGGCCACGGGGACAACCGCGACAGCAATGGCGAGCGTGTGGCGCCAGCGCCACAGGGCTGCGAGTCCGGCGCCGAGGATGACCGCGAGCGTGCTCCAGATCGGCGGGGTGTAGCGGCCGGTGGCGTCGAAGCCGTACGGGTTGAGCGCCGGGCCGCCGAAGCCGCTCAGCACGAGAAACGTTGGCATCAGCGCCAGCAGCAGCAGCGCTGTATCGCGCGGCCGCAGCGTCAGGCAGCGGCGGCCGAACACGGGCCGTGGCCTCCCACGGTCCAGCGAGACAAAGCGGCCGAGGACGGCCCAGGCCACGGCTGCGCCAAGCACGACGGCCATCACGAAGCCCAGTGCCGCGGGGCTGTCACCCCAGGGATGCCACAGTCCCGCGCCGCGCGGCAGATCGTTGTTCCACCACGCCGCCAGTACGGCGGCCCGGTCGGCCGACTGGCCCTGCGTGCCGCTCAGCACGAATCGGACGGTTGCGCCAGCCGTCTGCAGATTAAAAACCCAGATCGGCAGCCCGCCGATGCCAAACCCGAGCAGGCCCAGGCTGCTCACGTTCAACCAGCGGCGGCCGCCGCGCACCCTGGCGAGGAGCGTCAGGGCCGCGGCGGCCAGGTACCAGACGGCCAGTGGATGCATCCACAGGGTGAGGCCAGCGGCGATGCCGCAGCCGAGGCTCCAGAGGCCATCGCGCTGCCCAGGCCGCGGCCAGGCGAGACGGATGGCGCAGACCAGGCAGACGGTACCGAACAGGATGACCTCGGTGTATGGCGCCCACGGTTTCAGCCACAGCACGAGCGGGTACGCGGGTGGCACGGCGACCAGCAGCGCGGCGAACCAGGCCGCCGGGCGGCCGGCGACCTCTCGAGCCAGCCAGGCGGTCACGCCGATCAAAACCAGCGAGCCGAGCAGCGCA
The DNA here is from genome assembly GCA_035995405.1 of Chloroflexota bacterium. Classification (GTDB taxonomy): domain Bacteria; phylum Chloroflexota; class UBA6077; order UBA6077; family CF-72; genus CF-72. The sequence goes on along the minus strand of DASYKL010000014.1, from coordinate 1,390 downwards.
GGCAGCTTGGCCGCGACGCGGGACACGCCAAAAAAGCTGTAGCTCAAAGCCATGGCGTACGGCTCCCAGGCCGCGGCGTAGGTCTGGTTCTTGAGCATGATCGGTCGATCGCCATCGAGGATCGCCAGACCCATCAGCGTCGAGAGCGAGTCGTCACCCTCGAGCAGCCAGCCCGAGCGAATCAGCAAACTCAGCCGTATCGCCACAGCCGCCGCCAGCACTAGGATGACACCGACAACCGTCCAGACTCCCGGCGAAGGAAAGTTCGCGCGCCGCCGCGCAACAACGCCGACAGCCGTCGAGCCCGCCTCGGCAATCACGCCAACACCCGCGGCCGCCGCCCGTGCAGGCCGAGAGCCGCCGACTCTCCTCGCGTGATCACGCCGGCACCATTCGCCGCCCCCGTCACCTGACGCGCAGCGCCTGCTCGAGAAGCCGGGTTTCCAGCACCGCCTCCGCATCCAGGCGGTCGAACCTCAGCGCTTGGCGCGCGACGTCTATCAGCGCTTCGGCTGGCGCCATGCCGACCAGTTCGCTCGCCCGCACCTCGACGCCCTGTTCGGCTGCCGCCTGGCGGATCCGTTCGAACACCGTCGCGAGCGACGTCCGACGTGTGTCGAGCAGGTTCATCGACACCTGCACGACGTTCGGGTCCGCCGTCGCGAAACCCCGCGCCTGAACCGCTGGCAAGCCGCCGCTCGACTCGCGAATGCGCCGGGCTATGTCTCGCGCCAACCCCAGGTCACTACTGGCTAGCGTGACGTTGTAGGCGATCAATGGCGGCCGCGCACCCACCGCGGTGGCGCCCGCCTTGCCCACCCGCGGCGGGCCAAAATCTGGCGCGAGCCGCGGATTGGCGGCCAGATTGTCGCGCAAGCGCTCGTACTCGCCGCGACGCAAGTCGGGTAAGCGCCGCCGGGCAGCCGTTTGAGCCGCTTCCCCGTAGAGGTACACCGGCAAGTCGAGCTCGGCCGCGATTCGTCGTCCCACGCGGACGGCCAGGTCGACGCAGACCCGCATGTCCGTCGCACCCAGCGGCACGAATGGCACGACATCGGTCGCCCCGATCCGCGGATGTACGCCGCGGTGCTGATCGAGGTCGATCAACTCGGTCGCTCGCGCAGTCGCCCGAAAGGCTGCCTCGGCCACCGGCCCCGGCGCCCCGGCGATCGTCAACACCATCCGGTTGTGCACTGCATCGGTGTGTCGATCGAGAACCATCGCCGCCGACACGCTTTCGGCCGCGACCTGAATCGCGTCCATAACGTCTCGCCGCCTGCCTTCGCTGAAGTTCGGCACGCATTCCACCAGCGCATTGGTGAACGACGACAGCCCAGGCTCGGCCTGGCTTACTCTAGACATCAGACGCATTGAACCATTCAGACTCGAC
>DASYKL010000013.1:0-10021 GCA_035995405.1 Chloroflexota bacterium | reverse complement strand
ACGGGAGCTGCGGCTACCCTTAGTTCGGCATGCGGCGCATTCTGGCAACGACTCTGCTCCTTTCGCTCGTTTCAGTCCTGTTCGGCGGCACGTCCCTTCAGGCCCAGAGCCCGAAGACGGTGACCGTGGCGCTCGCTCGCGAGCCCGATCGGCTGTACAACCCAGCCACCCTGGCAGGCCAGTTGGTCGCCAACCTGGTGTTCGACCCACTCGTCGGCCTCGACGATCAGATGAACCCTTACCCGGTTCTAGCGGCGACCATTCCAAGCGCTGACAACCAGCTCGTCCGTCTCAGCGGTGACGGCGCCGACAGGCGACTGATCGTGACCATGCCCCTGAAGCAGGATGTGACCTGGAGCGACGGCGAGCCATTCAACGCCGACGACGTTGTCTACACGTGGCAGCTCATGATGAACCCGCAGTCGGGGTTCGATACGACTGTCGAAGACAAGCTGAAGAACGTCGACAAAGTAGATGATTACACCGTTCGATTCACGTACCTGTCAGGCGCCGAAGCGCGGGCGTTCGACCCCGAGCGGTACAAGAACCAGGGCAGTGAGCCCGTTATCGATCCGCTGTACATGTTCGGGCTGTATGACGCGCCAGCGATTTACCCGCGCCACAAAGTAAGAGAGATCATCGGCGACGATCCACGCCATAGTCGCCAGATCGACGCGGTGGCGAGCTCAGACTTCGCCCGCAACCCCACCGGCACGGGTCCGTTCGTCCTGGCCAGCTGGGAGGCTGGGACGGCGCTGACGTTTTCCTCGCGCGGCGTGGCGCTAGCGCAACGTATGGCGAAGCCGGCATTCGACAACGTTGTCTTTCGGATCCTGCCGGACAAGAACGACAGCTTGACGGCGCTGAGTCAGGGCCAGATTCAAGTCGTCGCTCAGGACAGCATCGATGCGGCCGACGGCCCGGTACTGGACACGCTGCCTGGCACCCAGGCGCATTACACAGCGGGCAACGCCTGGGAGCATCTGACATTCAACCTCGACAACCCGATCCTGACCGATCCAAACGTGCGCCAGGCAATTGCGTTTGGCCTGAACCGTGCGGCCATCAACGACGCCATCCTGTTCGGCAAGGCTGACGTGGCCACCAGCCAGGTGCCGTCATGGTCGTGGGCTTACGACAGCAACCTGGTGCCGTACGAGTACAACCCGAGCCGGGCCGAACAATTGCTCGACCGCGCGGGTTGGGCACGGAGCGGCTCAGATGGAATCCGGACGAAGAATGGCCAGCGACTGAGCCTCGGGTACTGGAGCACGCCTGCGCCATTTCGGCCAGGCCTGATGGCGATGGTCAAAGACCAGCTGGCCCAGATTGGCGTCGAGCTCAACGTCGACTCATTCCCCAGCAGCACGCTCTTCGCCACGTCGGGTCCGACACCGCAAGCGCTGGTCAGCCGCACGTTCGACGTGGTCGAGTTCGCCTGGCTCGACAGCTACGATCCGGGGTCAGACGCCGTTTACAACATGCATTCTGGCAGCATTCCAACGAAGGCGAACGGGTACCAGGGTGGCAATTACGCGGGCTACAAGAACCCGCGAAGTGACGTGCTGCTCGATCAGCTGCAGCGCAGCCTGGACCCCAATTTTCGACGCACGGCGCTGCAGGAGGCGCAGACGATCTGGCAAACAGACCTGCCTGTGCTGCCGCTGTTCCTGCGACCTATCACCACGGCAACGAGTACGCGCCTGACGAATTTCCGACCCACCCCCGCGCCGGCGGGCGAGACGTGGAACATCGAACAATGGGACCTCGCCGCCACTCCATAACGTGAGGCTGTTCTTTGCCGTGGAGCTGCCGCGGGACGTGCAGGCGCGACTGGCGGGGATCGGCGTTGCAGATGCCAGCACTGACTACCGCTGGGTGGCGCCGGAATTGCTGCACGTCACGCTTGCGTTTCTCGGCGAGCAGCCAGCAGAACGGCTGGACGTGCTGCGCCGCGTCGCCGACGAGGCGGCCGATGCCTCAGCCCGCGGCGTATTGCGCCTCGGCTCGCCAGGCGTCTTCGGCAGCCCACGCGCGCCACGGGTCATGTACGTCGGCCTGGACGGCGACCTCGCCGCGCTGGCGACCTTGCAGAATCACCTGGACACTGGCCTTCGCGCTGCAGGTTTCCGCCTCGAGGAGCGGCCGTTTCGGCCGCACATCACTCTCGCCCGCCGCCGCGCGTCAGCCCGCGGCGGCGCCCCGCGCGGTTGGCCGCCCGACCACCTCAGTCACGACGCTTTTTCCATGGACCACGTCATGCTGTTCGAAAGTCGGCTCAGCCCACGCGGCGCTTCGTATGTACCGCTCTTTCAGAGCTCGCTGACGTCCAACTGAAGCGCACCTTCCCGCGGCGCCGGGGCATTGGCATCAATCGTGATCGTCCCACGCATGAATGGGTGTGGTCGGCAGAAATACCAGTACACGCCCACGTCGTTGAACGTGTAGCTGTAGCTGGCGCCTACGGCCAGATCCCCGGAGTCGAATAACCCCGTATCGGAGGTCGCGGTGTGCACCGTCGGTCCGACGTTGGTCCAGGTGATCGTCGTCCCAGGCGGCACAGCCACCCCGAAGACGCCGGGATTGAAGTCGAAGTCCTCGACCGTGACCTTGGTCACTGAGCGAGCCGTCGCTCCTACCTGGGCTGCTGGTGCGGGCGGCGCAGCGACTGGCCCCATGGTGCCGTTCAGAGCAAACACCCACAGCGTGTCGCCCCGCGGAAAGTCGAGCTGGAAGTTGCCACCAGAGGCGACCGCGACGTATTGCTGACCATTGACCTGGTACGTCATTGCAGGCGCGTTCGCGCCAGCGCCCGTCTGGAATTGCCACAGCCGAGCGCCCGTCGTCGCGTCATACGCATCGAAGTTGCCATTGCCTTCGCCAGCAAACACCAGCCCACCAGCGGTGGTCATCGTGCCGCCGATACACATCTGGTCGGTCTGGACTTGCCATGTCTTGCGATTGGTTTTGACGTCGATCGCGGTGATGCTGCCCCAGGTCGTCCCACCTGGCGGCGTGACGAACGCGCTGCCCAGACGCAAGGTGCCTGGTTGGATCAGATCGGGCTTGCCGGTCCAGATCTGGGGCTGGTGGATGCCGCAGACGTATATCAACCCCGTCTGCGGGTTGTACGAGCTAGCTGACCATTCGGAGCCGCCGTTCGCGCCCGGGCACATCAGAATGGGCTGCGTCTTGAACGGCGTGAAGATCGGCGCGGTCGGGTAGTTGCCGATGTCTTCGGTGCAGGCTTGTGGCACGAACGAGTCGCCCGCGGGGTATGGCTGCGAAGACGCGGTCCGCTGCTCGCCGATCTGCGGCACGAGCCGCTCGTCGATGCCGACCAGCGGCGCTCCTGTTTGCCGATCGAGCAAGTAGACCCAGCCTGTCTTGCCAGCCTCGGCCAGACCTTTGACCGTCTTGCCGTTGATCTGGGTGTCGAACAGGATGTTCGGGCTGACCGTGTCGTAATCCCAGATATCGTGGTGCACCTGCTGGAAGTGCCACTTCCGCTGCCCGGTCCTGGCATCCAGGGCCACGATCGACTCGGTGAAGAGGTTGTCGCCAGCACGCACGCTGCCGTCAAGGTCGGGGCTCGGATTGCCGACGGTGACGTACAGCATCCCCAGATCAGGATCGAGCGCCGGCGCCTGCCACATCGACCCGCCGCCGTAGTTCCAGATGTCCGAACCGGCTGGCCAGGTGTCGGCGCCAAAATCGCCAGGCGCCGGAATCGTATAGAAGCGCCACATCTGCTGACCGGAGTTAGCGTCATACGCGGTGACGTGGCCGCGAATCTCGTACTCCGCGCCTGAGATGCCAATGAACACCATGCCGTTCCAGAAGAGCGGCGCCATCGTTTCTGAGTAGCCCGCGCGCGGATCATCGACCTGGACGCTCCAGGCCATCGCCCCACTGGCCGCGTCAAGCGCGACGAGCTTGGCGTCGAGTTGGCCGACGTAGACCTTGCCGCCGCCAAAACCGACGCCACGATTGACCTGCCCGCAACACAGCGGCAGCGTCGAGATCGCACTCAGCTCAGGCACATAGCGCCATTTTTCCTGTCCCGTGACCGCATCAAGCGCATACACCTGGCTTTGCGGCCCGGTCAGGTACATCGTCCCGTCGACGACAATGGGCGAGCTCTCAAAGGACGTGGCCGCGCTGTTTCCAGCCGTGTGATACGTCCAGGCGCCGCTCAAATTCGCGACGTTGCTCGTCGTGATCTGATTCAGCGACGAGTAGCGCTGGTTGTACAGATTGCCGCCGTAGACAGACCAGTTGGCGGCGGCGGGGTCGCCCGTAGGCGCCACCGCCTGGTTGGCGGGAACCGCCGCCGCCGGTGGAGCGGCGACCAGGCCCAACAACAATCCAATGGAAAGACGTACTGCAAAACGACTTCGTAAGCCCACAGCAGCCCACCTCCACGCACGGTCTGGGACTCGCCAGGATTCGATGCCTTTTCGGCGACCCAGCCAACGTACGCTCGGTTTTGCAGACTGTCAACGAAGTGTTACGCTGGCCCCCGAGCAGGCAACCGCATGGTCCGCGTGCGTCGTTTCAGCGCGCTTCTGGGGCTGACAACGCTGCTCTGGGCACAGCCCGTCCTGGCGGACCAACAGGTCGATCAACCGGCCATTCGGGCCGCGATCGAATCGGTTATCGAGCTCGACCCTGGGCGGCAGGTCAATCGTCTGCCCCGCGTGACCCTCGACCCGTCGCAAGGCGATTTGACGATTGTCTTTGCCATGCGCCGCCCGCTCTCGGACGATGCGAGCCAGATCGTTGCCAGCGCCCTCGACGATATCTTGACTCTCTTGTGGGCGACCTATGCTTCTGACGCCTCGACGCAGGTCCGCACGACAACCGTGATCGGCACCTATGCCGTGGTCGGTCGTTACGCGCGAGCGAGGGAGATTCCGTTGGTCCGAGCGGTGCTGTCGGCCGACCGGGCGCGCCAACTGGACTGGGCCAAATTCGCCACGCTCGACCCTCGCGAAGCGTTCGATGTGTGGTGGCTCGAGGGCGAGTTGGCGCATTGACGATGCACCGGACGAGCCGTATAGTGCCCGTTACAACCAAAAACGTCGACCAGGACGAGTACGTGTCCGGGCAAGCTCAGAGAACCGGGGTAGGTGTGAGCCGGTGCTTCGCCAGACGCTGAATGGACCTGCGAGTTGTCCACCGAACCCTGTCAACAGGCAGTAGGCTGGGCCGGAACGAGCCCCGTTAGCTGAGCTCAGGACGTATCTCTCTCAACGAGAGAGCGCGTCCAACAGGAGGTCGTCTCGCATGTGCTGCGGACGGCGAATGAGGGTGGCACCACGAAGGTCTTCTTCCCAGGAAGCCTCTCGTCCCTGACGGGCGATGATGGCTTTTTTTGTGTCCACGGGAGAAGGCAAGACGATGAGCGAACCGCGCAAGAATGGTGCTGTACCAAAGAAAAAGCGCTTGCTTACTGGGCTGCGGCCGACTGGCAAATTCCACCTCGGCAATTACGTTGGCACCTTCGAGAAGGATCTCGAGCTGCAGAACAGCGGCGAGTTCGAGTGCTTCTTCCTCATCGCTGACTATCACACCCTGACCACCGGCTATGAAACGGCCGGTGCGATCGGTAACGATATCCGCGAGGGTGCGCTCGACTTCCTGGCGGTCGGCATCGACCCCAGCAAGAGCACGCTGTACCTGCAGTCGCTCATCCCAGAAGTCTCAGAGTTGTTCCTCCTGTTCACCATGCTGGTCAGTGCCACGCGCGCCCAGCGGATTCCGACGCTCAAGGAGCAGATCCGCGACCTGAAGCTCGATAGTGCTTCGCTCGGATTGCTGAACTACCCGGTTTTGCAGGCGGCCGACATCCTGATGGTGCGGGGCGAAGTGGTCCCGGTGGGCAAGGATCAGATGTCGCACATCGAGTTGACCAGGGAAGTGGCGCGCCGCTTCAACCAGCTCTACTCACCTGTATTTCCGGAGCCTGAGTACCTGGAAGCACGGTTTCCGGTGCTGCCGGGCACGGACGGCAAACCGAAGATGAGTAAGTCGATCGGCAACACGATCATGCTCTCGGACGATGCCGAAACGGTTCGCAAGAAGGTCATGGCGATGTATACGGACCCGACGCGGCTGCGGGCGACGGACCCTGGCCATGTCAAGGGCAACCCGGTGTTCGTGTATCACGACGCCTTCAATCTGGATGCCGCCGAGGTGGCGGACCTGAAGGCGCGCTATACGAAGGGCACCGTCGGCGATGTCGAGGTCAAGAAGAAGCTCATCGTGGCGTTGAATACCTTCCTCGATCCAATCCGCGACCGCCGCGCCGAATACGAGCGCCAGCCGGGCCTGCTGGAAGACATCCTGGCGGAAGGCAGTCGCAGGGCCCGTGCGGAAGCCAAAGAAACGCTCGAGCTAGCCCGCGAAGCGATGGGCCTCAATTACTTTCCGAGAGCCCGCGCGCGAGTCCAGGAAGCGACAGGTGTCGGCAGCGACAGCACTGGCGCTACTGGCGGCGGCAAGGCCGACTGATGGCTTCGCAGATTTACCCGACTTTGGCGGACCTCGGGCGGATGGCGGCTACGGCTAACTATGCGCCCGTTTATCGCGAAGTCCTGGCCGATCTCGAGACACCGGTCGCAGCCCTACTCAAGTTAGGCGCTGGCCCCGGCAGCTTCCTCCTCGAGAGCGTCGAGGGCGGCGAGTTCGTCGCCCGCTACTCGTTCGTCGCCGCTGGCCTGGAGCGCTCTCTGGCTATTTACGACGAGCACGCTCTGTACCAGGGCGGCGAAGGCACTGCTCAGCTCAGCTACACCGACCCGCTGGAGCTGATCGATCGGCTCGTCGCGCGTGACCGTGTTGCCCGACTGCCGGGCCTGCCCCGCTTCGGCGGCGGCGCCGTGGGCTATCTCGCCTACGAGCTAGCCCGCAAGTTCGAGCCGCGCATCCCACTCGCCGCCAATAACCCGCTGGAGCTGCCGCTGGCCCACCTGTTGATGGTCGATACGCTGCTCGTCTTCGACCACTTGCGCCGAACGATCAAAGCCGTTACGTACGTCCCTCTCCACGACGACCTGCCGACCGACTACCGCCGCGCCCTGGAACGCCTCGACGAAATCCTGGACAGGCTCCGTAGCGGGTCGCACTCGGCGGGCCTCGAAGACGCGCCCGGCCGCCTGGCGCCCGATGGCATCATCAGCAACACGACGCAGCCCGAATATGAGGGCATGGTCCGCCAGGCCAAAGAAGCCATCGCCGCCGGCGAGTGTTTTCAGATTGTCCCATCCCAACGGCTCAGCGTGCGCACGTCGGCCAGCCCCGTCAGCCTGTACCGCGCCCTGCGATCGATCAATCCCAGCCCCTATATGTACTTCCTCAATTTCGGCGAGTACCAGATCGTCGGGGCGTCGCCGGAGCTGCTGGTGCTGGTTGAAGACGGCAAAGTCATGACCCGGCCGATCGCTGGCACCATGCCACGCGGCGAGACGCCCGAGCAGGACGACGCGTTCGCCGCACGCTTGCTGACAGACGAAAAAGAGCGCGCCGAGCACATCATGCTCGTCGACCTGGGCCGCAACGATATTGGCCGGGTTGCCGAGCCAGGCACCGTCCACGTACCGCGGCTGATGGAAATCGAGCGCTACTCGCACGTGATGCATATCGTCTCGGATGTCGTCGGCCGGCTGCGGCCCGGGCTCCGGCCGATCGATGCGTTGCGTGCGTGCTTCCCAGCCGGGACGCTGACCGGCGCCCCCAAGATCCGGGCAATGGAGCTCATCGCCGAGCTGGAAGCGGACCAGCGCGGGCCATACGGCGGCGCGATCGGCTTCTTCAACCGCGACGGCGACCTGGAGACGGCGATCACCATTCGGACGCTCGTCTTGAAGGATGGCGTCGCACATATACAGGTTGGTGCGGGGATCGTCGCCGATTCCGACCCACCCACGGAGTACCAGGAAACGCTGAACAAGGCGCATGCGACGTTGACAGCCGTGGTTGAGGCCGAGCGCATGGAAGGCCGACAGAGCTCAGTGAAGCTGGAGGTGGTGGCGTGAGCGTGGATCGTCGTCGTCCGAGCGTGCTGCTGATCGATAACTACGACAGCTTTACCTACAACCTGTACCAGTACCTGTGCGAATTGGGGGCGGAGGTCACCGTCCGCCGCAACGACGCGCTCACGGTCTCTGAGGCTGTGTCGCTGGGGGCTGACTTCGTGGTCATCTCGCCTGGGCCAGGTGTACCGCGCGATGCCGGCATCTCGATCGACCTGATCCGCGCGCTTGGCAGTGCCACTCCCGTCCTGGGTGTGTGTCTGGGCCATCAAGCGATCGCCGAAGCGTTCGGCGGGGTGGTGACGCGGGCGCCCGAGCTGATGCATGGTAAGGCGTCGGCAATCCATCACGATGGCAGTGGCGTCTTTGATGGGCTACCGAGCCCCTTTTCGGCGATTCGCTACCACTCCCTGTGCGCCGCCCCGGAGGCTGTTCCCGATTGCCTGGAAGTGACCGCCCGGACCGACAGCGGGGTGATCATGGCCGTCCGCCACAAGACCTTGCCCGTCCACGGCGTCCAGTTCCATCCCGAAAGCATCCTGACCGAACACGGCAAAGCACTCCTACGCAACTTCCTGAGTCTGCGCGCCGGCAGCGTGCCAGCCTCAGCGGGCGCCAGGGCGGTCGGCGCGTGAGCGTCAAGGAAGCGCTGGGCAAGCTCGTCCTGGGGCAGAACCTGACCCAGGCCGAGGCGGGGGCGGCCATGCGCTCGCTGGTCGCAGGCGAAGCGACGCCCTCTCAGATCGCCGGTTTCGCCATCGCCTTGCGCATGAAAGGCGAAACGCCTGAAGAGATCGCTGGCCTTGCGGAAGTTATGCGCGCGGCGGCGACGCAGGTTGATGCCGGGCCAGACGTCGTGGACGTCGTCGGAACGGGCGGCGACGGCGCCGGCACCTTCAACATCAGTACCTTGAGCGCTCTGATCGTTGCCTCGGCCGGCGGCAAGGTAGCCAAGCACGGCAATCGCTCAATCACCAGCCAGTGCGGCGCAGCCGACTTCCTTGAAGCGATTGGCATCGCCATCGACCTACCGCCCGATGGCGTCGCCAAGTGCGTGGCCCAAACGGGCTTCGGCTTCATGTTCGCCCCGAAATACCACCCGGCAATGCGCCACGCGTCCGTCCCGCGCGGCGAGATAGGCGTCCGCACCGTCTTCAACATCCTGGGCCCGCTGACCAACCCGGCCGGAGCGCGCCGCCAATTGACCGGCGTGGCGGTCGCGAGTCTGGGCGAAACGCTGGCGCGGGTCCTTGGCTTGATGGGCGCCGAGCACGCGGTGGTCGTCCACGGCCAGGATGGCCTGGACGAAATCTCGGTCTGTGCCCCAACCGACATCCACGAGGCACGCAACGGCGAGGTACGGTCCTACGTGATCGACCCGGAGCAGTTCGGTCTGCCGCGCTGGCCGACCGACGCCGTTCGCGGCGGCACCGTGGACGCCAACGTGCGACTGGCTCGCGCCGTACTCGAAGGCGACCATGGACCCGCCCGCGACGTGACGCTGCTCAACGCCGGAGCCGCCATCTATGTGGCTGGTCTGGCCGAGTCGATCGCCGCTGGCATAGCTCGCGCGGCAGATGCGCTGGACAGCGGCCGGGCGCGCGACAAAGTCGCCGAGATCGCAGCCGCATCGCAAAGCATCAAAGCCGCAGAGACGGTCGACGTCGCGTGATCCTGGACGAAATCCTGGCCCACAAGCGCCTAGAGGTGGCCGAGCGTCGCGCAACACGCCCGTTGGCTGACCTCGAGGCGCTGATCGCCGCCCGGGCGTCGCCCCAGCGCGGTCGATTTTCAAGTGCGTTACGACAACCAGGCGTGTCTTTCATCGCCGAGATCAAGCGCAAGTCGCCGTCAGGCGGTGAGCTGCGGCCAGGTGCGTCAGCGGCCGACCTGGCGCAGATGTACGCGGCCAACGGCGCAGCGGCACTGTCAGTGCTGACCGATGCGCAGTACTTCGGCGGCAGCGATGCCGATCTGATCGCTGC
>DASYKL010000012.1:0-7304 GCA_035995405.1 Chloroflexota bacterium | reverse complement strand
CGTCGGGCTCGCTTCCGACCAGGTGGCGATCACCATTCCGGCTCGACCGGAGAGCGCGGTCAATGGGCGCCTGCGGGCTGGTGACTCCGTGCAGGTGCTGCTGACGGTGGCCGACAAAGCGCGCAGCGAAGCGCACACGCGGACGGTGCTCGAACGAGCGGTCGTCTTTGAGGTCGGTCGCGACCAGTCATTCGGCACCAGCGGTTCCACGACCACCACCAGCTCGACCTTCAGCACAGACGCGGAGGGTCTGCCGCGCGGTGCGATTGCCAGTGTCACTCTGGCCGTGACGGGTGAACAGGCACGCCAGCTGGCTGAGGCTCGGCGCAGCGGGGAGCTCGACGTTTTACTGTTGCCTCCAACGGAAGTGGCCCACCCGTGAGCGGACGCTCCGAGGCACGTGTACCAGCCGCCTAGCTTGCGCCTGGCGCTCGGGCTGGGCGACCAGGAGCTCGAACAACGGCTCCGCCCGGCCTTCGACGCCGCCGATGATTTGCTGGTCGTCGCCCAGTGTCTGGCGGCCGAGCAGGTCATCCAGGCTGTGGACTCGGGCGGGGTGGACGCGGTGGTTGTCGCGTGGACCCTGCATCGCTTGACAGATGCTGTCCTGGACCAGCTCGAGCGCCCGCGGATTCGCCTGGTAGTGCTGGTCGCCGAGCCGGCCGCCGAACGCTGGCGCACGCGGCGTGGGACGGTGCTGCCGCTCGACGCCGACCCCGCCACTATTCGCCAGGCGTTGCTCGCGGCGCGCGGTTCCGAGCACATCGCTCGGCGTCCGCGACCATCCGCCCAGCCGGTGCCGCTCAAGCCGGTCGATATGCCAGAGCCAGGTCCGGCGCCGAGCACCATCGCCGTGATTGGCGGTGCCGGCAGCCCAGGACGGACCACCGTGGCGCTCAACCTGGTTATTGCGCTTGGCGCGGCAGCACCGACCGTGCTGGTCGAGCTGGATCTCGATGCTCCGTCGGTGGCGGCGTATCTCGACCGCGATCCGAGCCGCAACATCTGCACGCTGGCTCACGCTGTACGCGAAGATCCGCACGCCTGGAGCGCCGCGCTCATCGACGAGCTGCAGCCACTGAGCCCGCACAGCCCGTCAGGAATGGTCTTGTGCGGACCACCGAAGCGCGAAATGCGAACCAGTCTTGCGCCGGCGTTCGTCGAACGTCTGATTCGAGAGCTGGCGCGACGGTATCGCTACGTCGTGCTGGACATCGGCGCCGAGCTGTTGGGCGTAGAAACCGCGGCAGCAAACCACCGCGCCGCGATTGTTTGTGCGCAGCAGTTGCTGCTGGTCAGTCGCTCGGACCTGGTCGGTTTGTGGCACACGCGCACCGCCCTCGGCCAGTTGGAGAGCCAGCTTGGTATCGAGCGCGCCGCGCTGCAGCTGGTGCTGAATCGACACGATCCGCGCCACCATCATTCGCGAGCGGAGGTCGAATGGCACCTCGGAGCACCAGTTGTCGCCGTGGTCACGGCAGATGCCGCCGCCACGGAGCGGGCGATCGCCGCGCAGCGGCCACTCGTCGTCGATCGAGCCAGTCGCGCCGGCAGGTCCTTGTTGGCGCTCGCCGAACAGCTGCACGATGGCAAGCTCCGCTTGCCCGCAAACGGATCTGCTGAAGCTCCAGCTGGTGGCCGTCCCTGGTGGCGGCAACCATTCCGTCAGCCCGCGGCCGTGGCGCCAAAGCACCACCTGCCGACCGAGCCGCAACCGATTCGCGCGACAGGACGTTCGACCAGCGGGGGCCGCGTCGTATGGTGATCGCGGCCGATCCCTTCGGTGCGGCGCGCACGCTCGCGCCGCCCGCGAGCGATCGGGCCGCCGAACGACTGATCCGCGAACGTGTTGCCGACGCCGTCAGCAGCTCTCTGGGTGACGGACGAATGTTCGCGCCAGATAGCCAGGACGAGCGACGCGTCCGCTCGATCATCGACAACGAAGTCGCGGCATATGAGCGCCGCGCCGTTACCACCAATGGACCGCTGCTACTCGATGCCGACGGCGTGAAACGACGCCTGTTCGACTCCGTCTTTGGTCTTGGCATTCTCCAGCCGCTGATGGACGACCCGCGCGTAGAGGAAATCATCGTCAATGGACCCTTGCGCATCTTCACCATTCGTGAAGGTCGTAAGGAGCAGGCGGTCGGGGTTTACTTCGACACTGACGACGATCTGCGGCAACTGGTCAAACGCGTCGTCGGGAGCGCCGGGCGACGTATTGACGAAGCGTCGCCCATGGTTGATGTGCGTTTGCGTGACGGCTCGCGGCTGAACGCGGTCATCGCCCCTGCGGCGACGCGTTGGACCTCGCTCACGATTCGCAAATTCGTGCTGCGCGCGCAGTCGCTGGATGAGCTGGTGCACCTCGGTGCGCTGCCCGCCACGGCCGCCGAGTTCCTGGATGTGGCGGTGCAAGCAGGAGTCAATATTCTGGTGAGCGGCCAGACCGGCTCTGGCAAAACGACGCTGCTGAATGCACTCGGCGCATCAATTGCCGCGTTGGAGGAGCGCGTCGTGACCGTCGAAGAAGTCCCGGAGCTGCAGCTGGACCGTCAGTTGCCCGACTGCGTCGCGCTCCAGGTCCGCGCCAAAAACGTCGAAGGCGTGGGCGAGATCACCATCCGCGACCTGGTCCGTAACGCCCTGCGCATGCGCCCGACGCGCATCATCGTCGGCGAGGTGCGCGGCGCCGAAGCGCTCGACATGCTGTTGGCGATGAATACCGGACATGAAGGCTCGCTGACGACCATTCACGGCAACTCGCCGCGTGACGCGCTCGATCGCCTGGCGACATTGGCAATGATGGCTGGCGAGCGACTAGCCAACGAAGAGCTGGTGCGCATGGTATCGCGCACGATCGAGCTGGTGATCCAGCTGCGCGTGTCGTTGCGGACGGGTCAACGCCGCATCGCCTCTATCTTCGAAGTGACCGGCCTCGAGGCTGGTGTGATCAGCGGCCATGAGCTGTGGGGCACGGAGCACGGTCACCTGGTGTGGCGCGGCCGGCCGCCGCGTTGTCTGGACAAACTCGCCGCGCACGGCCTGGAGTACGCGCCGCCGCTCGCCAACCCCGCGGAGGGTCTGCCATGAGCGGCCGCATCACTGGCGTGACGCCCGATAGCAGCCAGATCAACAAATCTGCCGCAAATTTCCCCGATTTTGGTCTCCGCGTGACGCCGCGCGTGACGCTTCCCGTGACGCTTGGTGTGGACAATCGGCCCATGGACCTGGAGTTGACGCGGTGGTTCCGCTGATCCTGTCGCTCGTCTTGGCGGGTGGCGTGTACCTCACGTTCGATGGCCTTGCCCGACCGCGCCAACAGGTGTTTGGTCCGTTTCGTTGGCGGGCCCTGGACGAATTCCTCGTGCGCGCCGGTCTACGCGACGTCAGCCCGCGCGATTTCTTTTTCTTTTCGCTGGCGGCCGGTGGATTGGGAGCCTTGGTGACGCAGCTGTTTCTGGGCTGGGGCGTGGTCAGCGCACTGGCCGGCGGGCTCGGGCTGCTGGCTCCATATGCCTATTACCTCCGCCGCCATGATCGCCGCCGGGCGGCGGTCCAGGACGCGCTGGTCGAGGCCATCGAGCAGCTGCGCGATGCGATTCGCACCGGATTGTCGGTGCCCGAAGCGTTGGCCGGGCTAGCCCGCAGCGGGCCTGAGGCGCTGCGAGCAGACTTCTCCGCGCTGACTCGCGATACGCGCCTGCTGGGCTTCCCCGATGGGTTGACGGCACTGCGCGACCGGCTCGCCGATCCGGTGTTCGACGTCGTCGCCAGCGCCTTGCTGATCAACGACCGCCTCGGTGGACGGCAGGTCAGCCAGGTGCTCGACGGTCTGGCGGATGCCACGCGGGCGCAGCTGCGGATTCAGCACGAGATGCGGGCGCAGCAGGGACGAACGGTGCTGTCGGCGCGTATCGTGGCGGCCGCGCCGCTGGTTGCCCTGGTCGGTTTGCGCGCGACGAACCCGCGTTACCTTGGTGTGTTCGACAGCGTCGGTGGCCAACTGGTGCTGCTCGGCTGCGCTGTCAGCGTCGCGCTCGGCTACGCGGCGATGCTGTACCTGACCCGGCTACCGGGTCAGCGGCGGGTGCTCGTGCGGTGAGCGGCCCGCTACAACTGGTGATCGCTCAGCCAGTTCTCATCGACGGCCGCGTGATTGCCCTGCCGCTCGTATTCGGGTTCGGGCTGTACCTGCTGCTGACGGCGCAGCCATTCGGACGACCCAAGCCCGATCTTGGCGACCGGCTGAGACGCCTTGATGTCGACGAACGAATGCGCCTGGTCGACCTCGGTCGCCGCACCGCGCGCCCGCTCTTTGCCTCGCGTTTGTTGGAGAACATGCTGCGGCCGGTCATCGAAGACGCCGGGCGGCTTTTGCGTACGGTACTCCTGCGGCTGGGGCTGGCCGGTGGGCGCGAGCTGGAGTTGAGCTTGCGTGTGCTGCGACCGGGCGTGGAGGTCGTTCAGTTCCTGGGCGAAAAGGTAGCCAGCGGGCTGATCGCCGCGGCGACGTTTCCGGGCATGACTTGCTCCACATCGATCCATTTGGAGCCTGGCCGGTGTGGCTCTGGCTGGTTGCTTTCGGCGTCGGTTTCGTGCTGCCTGACTGGGAGCTGCAGCGACGGGCGAACCGCCGACGCGGTCTGGTGTTGATGGAGCTGCCGACCATTCTCGACATGTTGACGTTGGCGACGTCCGCCGGACTGGCCCTCGAACAAGCCCTCGAGGAAGTGGCGCGGCACAGCGAAGGCGTCGTGGCGCACGAGCTCCGCCTCACGGTCCGTGAGCTGGCGCTTGGGCAGCGGCGGACGCTCCAGGAAGCGCTCGACAGCATGGCTGAGCGGCTGGCAACGCCACAGGTTGAGCATGTTCTCGGGCGTCTCAGCGCCGCTCACGAACAGGGCCTGCCGCTCGGCCAGTCACTAGCCGCGCATGCCCAGGCGCTGCGTGAGCGACAACGTCTGCACATCGTGGAAGAAGGTGGCAAGGCAACCGTACGCATGTTGTTGCCGGTGGCGCTACTGATTTTGCCAGCGCTATTCGTCGTGGTCCTGGTGCCTGCTGCCGTCGAGTTGACGCGCCTCGGCGGCTGATCTGGAGCGAATCAAGGTGAGGAGAGTTATCGACATGCAGTGGACTGATCGGACCTGGCTGATCGTCGCGCGCCAGCACGCGTGCTGGTGGGATTTCCTACGCAATAAGGCCGCGGCTCAATCAACGGTCGAGTATGCGTTGGTGGGGGCACTGGTCGTTATTGCCGCTGCTGGTGCGCTGACGATTCTCGGTACCGAGTTGACGGCGGTTTTCACCAACATCAGCAAAACGCTGGGCGCCGCGGCCGCGCACTGAGCACCCGAGTTCCCGATGCAGTTTGGCATGCGACGGTCCGCCGCGCAGGCATTGGTGGAGTCTGCCCTGGTTTTGCCACTGATGATCATGGTGTCACTCGGTGTGCTCCAGGTGGTGCTGTATGCGCATGCCCACGACGTCCTGAGTAGCGCGGTCCAGGAAGGTGCGCGACTGGCCGCTGAAGACGGCCGCGGTTTGGACGAGGGCTACGCACGCGTCGAGGCCTTGATCGGCGCTGGACTCGGTAGCAGCGTGGACCCGGTGCATGTGGACGCGAGCCGCGACGACGACGTAGTCACGTTTCGGGTTGCCGCATCGATGCGACCGATCCTGCCATTCCCGTTGCTGGGCGATTTGCCTGTACGGGCCGAGGGACAGGTCGCCCGCGAACGGTTTCGACCAGGTGGTCGCTCATGACGAATCGCGTATTCGATTGTCAACGACCGCTGATCGTCCCGCGCCCACTGGGGGTGCTGCGCTCCGAGCAACCACCACGGGTGCAAGGTTTTAAGACCGCGACGTTGGTGGCGCTGCTGCTCGTGCCGCTCGCCGGTGCTGCCGAGCAGCCGCAAGGCTGGACAACTGGCACGCTTGCAGCACTGACCGTGCTGCTGCTGGCGCCGATGCTCGGCGGTGACGCACCGTGGGGCTGGTTCGCCTTGCTCAACGCCGCCGTCGCGCTGCTCATGCCGCGTGAACAATTCCCAGCACTGGGCCCAGCGCTGTTCGTCGCCACCACGTTATGTGCCGTGCTGTGGCTGGCCAATCGTGGCACCGGCGGTGGCCCCCGCGACAGACGACCGCAGCCCGGTTCGGCGGAGCGCGAGGCCCAACTGGCGATGGGTCTGTCGGGCGAACGCCAGGTTCGCCTGGTGCTCGCGCACGATCTGCCCGACGAATACGCCCTGATCAATGGCCTGAAGCTGCCGCGCGGCGCCGGCGACATCGACCATCTCGTCGTCGGCCCCAGCGGGGTGTTCGTCCTCGAGACCAAGACCATGGCCGGCCGCGTCGTCTGCGAGGCAGATGGCACCTGGACTCGCACCCGCCTCGGGCGGCGCGGCATGTCCTATCCAGCCTACATCGGCAACCCGGCGGCGCAGGTGCAGCGCAATATCTTCGCCGTCCGCGAGGCGATTCGGCGGGAGGTGCCGAGCCTGTACGCCGGCGCGCCCCTGTGGATCGAAGGCCTGGTGGTGTTTCCGCATCCGCGGACGGAGCTCGATGCGGTCAACAGCCGCGTACCGGCCGTAAAGCTGGAAGAAGTCGTCACACGCATCTGCACGCACGCGCCGCGGCGCGCGCTGCAGCCCCGTGAGATCGACGGGATCGTGGCGGTTCTGTTGTCGGCAGGCCAGAGCCGCGCTCCGCGCGTCATCGCGCAAGCGCAGAGCGCCCAGGCGCTCGTCGAGGCCGCGCTCGCGCTGCCAATTGTCGTGGCGTTGCTGTTTGGAACCCTCGCGCTGAGCCGGGTGGTCCAGGCGCAGACGGCGGTAACGGCCGTGGCTCATGAAACTGCTCGCGCCGGTGCATTGGCCATGACTGCCGACGACGCGGTCGAGCGCATGCGGACGCGGGCAAGTCTTGTCGCGGCGGGGCTGGGGCTCGATCCGCACGCGGTGACGCTCGACTGGGACGTCGCGGCGTTTTCCCAGGATCGCGGCAGAGTCGTCGCCGCGATCGGCTACGCCGTCGATTTGCGCGATTTGCCGCTCCTTGGCTGGACGCTCTCGCCAACCGTCCGGGCGGAACACGTCGAGTGGGTGGACCCCTTCCGCAGCGGGATGGCTCCGAGCGACGGTGACCGACAATGAGGCGACACCGTTTGGCGGCACAGGCGCTTATCTGGCTGACCCTGTCGTTACCGCTCTTCGTGTCGATCGCCGGCCTGGCGATCGATGGGGGGCTGCTGCTCGCGTCGCGCCGCCACTTGCAAAGCGTTGCCGATGGCG
>DASYKL010000011.1:0-5279 GCA_035995405.1 Chloroflexota bacterium | reverse complement strand
GGCCTCGGCGTGTCTGTCTTTGCCTCGCGTCCTGGCGCTTGTCGGCGGACTGGGACTGGCGGCGGCGTTTGCTATGCCCTGGTTCAGTACGCAGGGCCTGCTGCTGAGCGGGCAGTTCCTGCACGCCTTTTTGTCCAGTCCGACGGACCTGCGACGGTTTTTGCCTGGTAGCAGCGGCTCACCCGCCGAAGCTCAGCTCTTGCGGGCACTGGTGGACCTGTTCCCCGTCTGCGGGCTGATCGCCGCGGTGGCGGCGCTGGTAGGCGGGCTGATCAGCAACGGCAAACGCGTGACGAACGTCGTCCTTGGCCTGAGCGGCGGCGTGCCGTTCGTGGCCTGGGCCGCCGGCATCGGGCAGCTCCCGCCTGGCGCCAGCCCCGAGGTCGGGCTGTGGCTCATCCCAGGCGGCGCGCTGGCGATCCTGCTAGGACTGGCGCTGGAGCAATTCAGGCCAGGTGCCAGGCAACCTGGCGCAGCGGATCGACTTCACACAACTGTGGCATCTCGCTTCGACACCGATCCGTAGCAAACGGACAGCGACTGCTGCGCGACCACGCATCCTCCATCGGCACCGCGCCCAAACGCCGCCCCGCTTGTTGGGCACTCCGTCCAGTCCGCGACGGTGAGTCAGCCGAGGATGATGCCGGCGGCGACCGTTTCGTTGGTGGCTTCGTCGATCAGAATCAGGCCACCCGTGGTGCGATTGCGGCGGTAGGGATCAAAGCACAGCGGCGTCGTCGTTCGCAGCGAGACGCGGCCGATGTCATTGAGCTCGAGCGTCGTCGCCGACTCGTCGCGGTGCAAGGTGTTGATGTTGACGCGATAGCGCAGCTCCTTGACCACCGCTCGCGCTGAGCGCGTCGTGTGCTTGACGCTGTACATCCCACCAGTTCGTAACGGCTTGGTGGACATCCAACAGATCGTCGCATCCACATCCTGGCTAACGACAGGCTGGTTGTTTGGGCGACACACGATGTCGCCACGCGAGACATCCAGGTCATCGGTCAGTCGTAAGGTGACGCTCATCGGCGGTATCGCCTCAGGCACCGCTCCGTCGTACGTGTCAACAGAAGCGATGTGACTGGTCAAGCCCGACGGCAAGACCATCACTTCATCGCCCGCTTTCAGCACGCCACTCGCTACCTGGCCAGCGTAACCACGGTAGTCGTGGTGCGCATTGGTCATGGGGCGGACGATCCACTGCACTGGAAAGCGCACATCGATCAGGTTGCGGTCGCTGGCGATGAAGACGTTCTCCAGATGGTGTAGCAATGGCGGGCCATCGAACCACGGCATGTTGGTGGACCGTTGCACCACGTTGTCGCCATGCAATGCCGAGACTGGAATGAACGTCACATCCCGCAGGTCCAGACGACTGAGAAACGGCAGGAACTCAGCGCGCAAGTCCTCATACACGCGCTCCGCATAATCGACCAGATCCATCTTGTTGATGCAGATCACCAGATGCGGTACGCGCAGCAGCGAGGCGATGAACGTGTGCCGCCGCGACTGCTCGGTCAGACCCTTGCGCGCATCCACCAGGACGATCGTCAGATCGGCCGTCGACGTACCGGTGACCATGTTGCGGGTGTACTGGACGTGGCCCGGCGTATCGGCCAGGATGAATTTTCGGCGCGGTGTCGAAAAATAGCGGTACGCCACGTCGATGGTGATGCCCTGTTCGCGTTCGGCCCGCAAACCATCTGTCAGCAAGGCCAAATTCACATATTCGGTGTTCTTCTCTCGGCTGGCTCGTTCAACCGCTTCGAGTTGATCCTCGAAGATCGATTTGGTTTCGTACAGCAGGCGCCCGATCAGAGTGCTCTTGCCGTCATCGACCGAGCCGGCGGTCGATAACCGCAACAGGTCCGACTCGACGGGCTGTGGCGTTTGAGGATCCATAGCCGCCAGCATGGTCAGAAGTAGCCTTCCCGTTTGCGGTCTTCCATGGCCGCTTCCGAAAAGCGATCGTCAGCGCGCGTCTCGCCCCGCTCGGAGATGCGGGTCGCGGCAATCTCGCGCATGACCTCGCCAATCGACCGCGCCGACGAACGCACGGAGCCGGTGCAGGTCATATCGCCGACCGTCCGAAAACGCACTTCGACCTCCACCGGTACTTCCGGCTCCGTCAGCCGAATGTAAGGACTGACCGCCAGCAACATGCCATCGCGGCTGATGACCGATCGGGAGTGGGCAAAGTAGATGCTCGGCAGATCGATGCCCTCGCGGTCGATGTACTGCCAGACGTCCAGCTCGGTCCAATTCGACAGCGGGAACACGCGTACGTGCTCGCCCTGATGGATACGCCCGTTCAGGAGCCCCCATAGCTCTGGCCGCTGCATCTTGGGATCCCATTGCCCGAACTCGTCTCGAAACGAAAAGACCCGCTCTTTGGCCCGAGCTTTCTCTTCATCGCGCCGCGCGCCGCCCAGTGCTGCGTCGAACCGGAACTCGGCGATGGCATCCAACAACGTCGTGGTCTGCAGCCGATTGCGCGACGCACGAGGGCCGGTCTGCTCGACCACGCGGCCCTGATCGATCGAGTCCTGGACGCTGCGTACGATCAGTCGCTCGCCGAGGCGCTCGACCGTGCGATCGCGATACTCCAGGACTTCTGGAAAGTTATGTCCAGTGTCGACGTGCATAAGCGGAAACGGCAGGCGAGCAGGCCGGAATGCTTTTTCGGCGAGTCTCAGCAGGACGGCCGAGTCTTTGCCCCCGGAAAACAACAAGACCGGACGTTCGAAGACGGCCGCCGTCTCACGCAGGATGTAGATCGACTCGGCCTCGAGCATGTCGAGGTGGCTGAGGTTGTATCGCATTGAGCTTCGAGCGCCAGAAGGCACGCCCGAGGATACGATGTTCGCCCGTTTGGACGCCCGAACGGGCCCGCCGTCGGCCTACGCGCGAGAGACGCTGAAGCGAACGCGAACCGAGTGTGGCATCAGATCGACCCGCGCCTCGACGCCAACCGCCTCGGCCACGGCGTGCGCCTGGGCCACGACGCCGGGCCGGCGCTGCACGATCACGTGGATAACCGAACCCGTCTGACGGGCGAGCAGAGCCATTGCGTCGAGACTCGCCAGGCGCTGCTGGACGACCGGCGCGGACAGACTCTGGGGGACCGAATGGGACACTCTTGCACCATGCCCGGTGCGCCGTTCAGATCCTGTTAAGATGGCCCGCGGCGACGTTAAGAAAGCATTCAGGCCAGGCAATGGTGACCTCTCGACGGATGTGGGATGCTCCCAGCGGCGTGCTCGCGCAGCACCCGCGGGTGCTCGTCGTCGACGACGAGCCCCAGATCCGGCGTGCTCTGCGGCTGATCCTGCGAGCCAACGGCTACCAGGTCGCCGAAGCAGAGGATGGCCACGGTGCGCTCAACGCGCTCGTGAGTCAACCTTTCGACGCGATGATCCTGGACCTGATTCTGCCTGACATTGACGGGGTCGAAGTCTGCCGCCGCGTGCGTGAGTGGAGTCAGTTGGCAGTGGTCGTCCTGTCGGCCCACGGTGACGAAGACCTCAAGGTGCGCGCCCTCGATGAAGGCGCCGATGACTACGTGACCAAGCCGTTCAGCACGCCCGAGCTGTTGGCCCGCATACGCAGCGCGCTACGCCGCGTGTCCACCCAGAACGCCCCTAGCGAGCCACTGATCCATGCCGGCTGTATCGAAATCGACCTGGCCCATCGGCGAGTCGCGCGGGCGGGCGAAGCAGTCCACTTGACGCCGACCGAGTACGACCTGCTCCGCGTCCTGGCCAGTGAAGCCGGCAGGGTCATCACCCACGGTCATCTGTTGCGCTCGGTTCTTGGTCGCGACTATGAGGACGCGACGGGGACCCTGCGGGTGCACGTGGCGAGCGTGCGGAAGAAACTCGAGGACGATCCCTCGCGGCCACGGATCATCGTGACCGAACCCGGCATTGGCTACCGCTTGTATGCGGATTGAACGATGACGGGTGAGCGGCGCGAGTCGCACGGGTTGGAATGGCGCGAAGTACATCAGGGCGCTCACCCGGGCGACCAGTTCGTCCGCGTCGCCCGACACAAGTCATTTCGAAAGCTCGGCACCGGCCGCTACGAAGTGCGCGGCGAAATGCGCGCCACCGGCCTGGCCGGCCTCTACACCCGCCTGAAACGCGTCGTCATCGGTGAGCCGCTGGCCACCGCCGCCGCCGGCCACGAACGACTGACCAAGCTTAAAGCTCTGGCGGTCCTGTCGTCAGATGCCTTGTCGAGCGTCGCTTACGCCACCGAGGAGATCATGCGCGTGCTGCTGCTCGCCGGCACTGCCGCGCTCAGCGCCTCGCTATCCATTGGCGCCGTGCTCGTCGTGCTGCTGTTCGTCGTCGGCTTCTCCTATCGCCAGACGATCAAGGCCTATCCAGCGGGCGGCGGCAGCTACATCGTGGCCAAGGACAATCTCGGCACCCTGCCGGGCCTGGCCGCGGCCGGTTCACTGTTGATCTCGTACACGCTCACGGTGGCTGTGTCTGTCGCGGCCGGCGTCAAAGCGCTCGCGTCAGCCTATCCGGATCTCGATTCGATCAGCACTGAGATCGGCGTCGCGGTGATCGTCATCATCACGCTCGTCAATCTCCGCGGCATCCGCGAAAGCGGCACGATCTTCATGCTGCCGACATACATCTTCCTGGTGTCGATGGCCGCATTGCTGGGCTGGGGCCTCTTTCTGTACGGCTTCGGCCCACCGCTCGCGCCACCGCCGGTGGCGGTCCAGGATGCGCTCGAGCCTCTGACGTTGCTGCTGATGCTGCGCGCGTTCGCGTCAGGCGGCGCCGCGCTGACGGGCGTCGAGGCCATCTCCGATGGCGTCCCGGCATTCCAAAAACCGGAGTGGGTCAACGCTCAGAAAACGCTCACCGCGATGGTCGTGATCCTCGCCGTGACGTTCAGCGGCATCACCTACCTCGCCAATCGCATGGGCATCGTGCCGGGCATCGCCGAGGCTGGCCACGAGGCCGAAACGGTCGTCTCACAGATCGCCCACGGCGTCTTCGGTGACTCGCCGGCGTACTACGCGGTGCAGTACGCCACATTCCTGATCCTGTTTCTCGCGGCCAATACGGCCTACTCCGATTTCCCGCGGCTGGCCTACTTTCTGGGGCGCGACCGCTTCCTGCCACACCAGTTCACGTTTCGCGGCGATCGCCTGTCCTACAGCGTCGGCATCGTGGTCCTCGGCTTCGCCTCGTGCTTCGTGTTATGGGGCTTCGGGGGCAGCATCAGCCGCCTGATTCCGCTCTACGCGTTCGGTG
>DASYKL010000010.1:0-4754 GCA_035995405.1 Chloroflexota bacterium | reverse complement strand
CGACGACATCACCCGGTTTCTCGCCTCGTTGGGCAGCACCGTCCTGTGGAGCGTTGTCTCGATCCTGATCGTGGCGGTGGTCTTCGAAGTGCTCGAGAAGCGCTATCGGTTGATGGACGAGATCTTCAAGGAAAACAGTATCGCCGCGGCTGTCCTGGCTGGCAGCTTCGTGCTCGGCATCTTTTACACGGTCACGCAAATCGTCATTCACTGAGGCTATTCACTGCGGCAATGAGCACGACGACGGTCTGGCTGGCGCGGCATGGCGAGGTCCACAATCCGGGCAACGTGCTGTACGGCCGTTTGCCGCGCATGCGCCTGACACCGCGTGGCCAAGCCGAAGCACAGCGCATCGCCGACTTCGTCGCGCAGCGGCCGCTGGCCGCCGTGTACAGCAGCCCCATGCTGCGTGCCCGCAAGACCGCCGACCGCATTCTGCGCGGCCATTCAGAGCTGCGGCGGGTGCGGCTTGACGTCGACCTGCAGGAAGTTCGAACTGGCTGGCAAGGCGAGCCGCTCGCCTCGCTCGAGGAGATCGACTGGGACTTTTACGCCAACCCGCGGCATTGCACCGACGAGTCGCTCGAGACAATCAATGCCCGCATGCAGCGCTGGCTCAAACGTGTCTTACGCCGCCATGCAGGTGAGGAAGTGGTCGGCGTGAGCCATGGCGACCCGATCCTGATCTTGACCGGCGTACTGCGCGGCCTGCCGTTGCAGCAGCAACACCTCTTTCCGCGGCCGTATATCCATACGGGGGCGCTGTATCGCCTGCAGTTCGCCGCCGACGGATCGTGCCTCGACGTCCAGCTACTGCCACAGGATCTCCACCCGGAAGAGAGTGACGAGGCCGCGGCTTGACCACACTGCGTTCGACCCTGGCTCTGGTTGACTCGGCCGTCCTGGCGCCCATCTACCGCGGTGCAGACGGCCGCCTGCGACTCGTTTTCATTCGCCGCAGCCCGTTTGGACGTCACGGTGGCCAGATCGCCTTCCCCGGTGGCCGCCGCGAGCCTGAAGACGCCGACTTGTTGACCACGGCACTGCGCGAAGCAGAAGAAGAAGTGGGTCTTGAGCGCACCGGCATTGAGGTTCTGGCTGCGCTACCGATTATCGAAACGGTCGCCACCGGGTTCCGCGTCGCGCCTTTTTTGGGGCGGTTGAAAGGTCCGCCACCCGCCTGGCGACGCCAGGAGCGCGAAGTCGACGAGATCATCGAGGTGCCCCTCGACGAATTGACGCATCCGACAGCGCACGCCGTCGAGCACTGGCAGCTACCCGGTTGGCCGGAGCCACGCGAGATCCCGTTCTACTGGATCGGCTCCTACAAGCTGTGGGGAGCGACTTACAAAATCGTCGAACCGCTGCTGCCGCGCCTGATAGCCGGCGAATGGCCGTTGTAAGCTCACGGCGCGAGCTAACGGCGTAAGCTAACGGCTCTCATCGTCCCTTAAGAAATCTTTGGCACCATCCATGCGTTCGGATAGATAATGGCTGGCCCAACGGAAGTGCCTAAAACACAGCAGGCGTTCGGCCGTGGTGGTTCACCCACCAACGGTGCGACGACCCCGCGGCCGCGGCCGCCTGGGCCAAACGACGTCAAGACGGGCAACGGCCAGCCACCCAAGCGGAACCCGCTCATGCGGCCACGCCCATGGTGGATCAGTTTCATTCTGATCCTGATCCTGAACTACTTTCTCGTTCAGACGTTCTTGCCCGAGCGCGCCAACCAGCGCATCGACGTGCCATACACGTATTTCAAAGCGCAGGTCACCGCTGACAACGTCGTCGATGTCACCAGCCGCGGGGACATCATCCAGGGCACCTTCAAGCAGCCGGTGACCTACCCGCCCGATCAGGCGAATGCGCCGTCTTCGAACCTGTTTCAGACGGTCATGCCGCAATTTGCCGATACGGGCCTGGAAACGCTGCTCGAACAACACGGCGTGACGATCAACGCGCGCTCGCTCGACGAGCCACGCAGCTGGTGGCAGACGCTGTTGCTCAGCTTTGGCCCGACGCTGCTCTTGATCGGCATCTTCTTCTGGATTTCGACGCGCGCCGCGAGCGCAATGGGTGGCTCGGGCGGCCCGTTTGGCCTCGGCCGCAGTCGCGCCAAGCGCTACGACCAGGAAAACCAGGTGCGCATCACGTTCAGCGATGTCGCCGGCATCGACGAAGCCAAAGCCGAGCTCGAAGAGATCGTCGATTTCCTGAAGGACCCTGCCAAGTACACCCGTCTGGGTGGCGCGGCACCGAAAGGCGTGCTGCTCGTCGGCGCACCAGGCACGGGCAAGACGCTCCTTGCGCGCGCCGTGGCCGGCGAAGCCAACGTGCCGTTCTTCAGCATGGGTGCTAGCGAATTTGTCGAGATGATCGTCGGCGTCGGCGCCAGCCGGGTGCGCGATCTGTTCAAACAAGCCCGTGAGGCTGCGCCCGCCATCATCTTTATCGACGAGCTCGATGCGATCGGCCGCGCCCGCGGTTCGGGCTCATTCGGCGGCAACGACGAACGCGAGCAAACGCTCAATCAGATCCTGACCGAGATGGACGGCTTTTCGTCGCGCGAAGGCGTCATCGTGCTGGCTGCGACGAACCGCCCGGATGTGCTCGATCAAGCGCTGCTGCGGCCAGGTCGCTTCGATCGCCGCGTGACCGTCAATCCGCCGGATAAAGTCGGGCGCGAGGCGATTCTGCGGGTCCATACCCGCGGCGTGCCGCTGTCCACGGACGTTAATTTGAAGGTGATCGCCGCATCGACGCCAGGTCTGGTGGGCGCCGACCTGCGCAACCTGGTCAACGAAGCGGCATTGCTTGCCGCGCGCCGCAATCAGAATGACGTGACCCACGTTGACTTTATGGATGCGCTGGAAAAGCTCGTCCTCGGGCCGGCCCGCAACCTGGTGATGACCCCCGCCGAGCGCGAGCGCGTGGCGTACCACGAAGGCGGCCACACGATTCTTGGCTTGCTGGTGCCGTTCGCCGACCCGGTCAACCGGGTCACGATCATGCCGCGCGGTCAGGCCCTTGGCGTGACGTATCAGCGGCCGGACGATGACCGTCACAATTACAGCGAAGAATATTTGCGCTCGCGCATAACCGGCGCGATGGGCGGCCGCGCGGCCGAGGAAGTTGTGTACGGCGGCCGAACGACGGGCGCGGAGAACGATATCCAGCAGGCGACGGATCTCGCACGACAAATGGTGACGCGGTGGGGCATGAGCGAACGGCTCGGGCCGGTGACGCTCGCGCCGCGCGACGATCCGTTCCTGGGCAACACCGTCGGCGGGTTCGGCGGCTCGAAGCCGTACAGCGAAGTGACGGCTGAGGCGATCGACGCTGAGGTCGAGCGGATTCTGCAGGAGTGTTATACGGACGGCCTGCGCTTGCTGCGCGATCACCGTGAACAGCTCGACCGACTGGCCAGGGCGCTGCTCGAACGTGAGACGCTCGACGAGCAAGAGATCATCACCGTGAGCGGCATTCGACCCGCGCCGCGAAGCAACGAAATGCCCGAAGCCGCGATCCCCGCCGCGGCCGCGTTCAAGTCTACCGACTAGGTAGAACAGGCTTGACCGGGGAGGGTTCTCCCCAGTGAGCGACTACACGTCCTGCCGACACCCGCGAGCGAGCGCAGCGATCCAGGCCACTCTAGCGCGGCAAAAGGTCGAGGCGGCGGAGGAGGCGGGTGTCTTCTTCCGGCGAGCGGACCGTGACGCGCAGCCAGTCGTTGAGCTGGGGATGGCCTGGGTACGAGCGGACCACCAGCCCACCGCCCTGGAGCCACGCAGCGACATCGGCGGCAGGCCGCGGCGGGCTGCCCAGGAGGAAATTGGCGCTCGAGGGTACGAGCGTCCAACCGCGCGACGTGAGCGCTTCAATCAGGCGAGTACGTTCGTCCAGAATCGCGCTAACCCGCTGGTGCAAGCCCGTCTGATCCTGGAACGCGCGTAGCGCAGCAATGATCCCAAACGCGGTCATGTTCTGCGGCAGCCGCACCGCCTCAATTGCGCTGGTGATCTCAGGGGCAGCCGCTAGATACCCCACCCGTGCGCCAGCCAACCCGTAGCCCTTTGAAAACGTCCGCACCAGCACCCCGTTCGGCGCCCCAAGCACCAGGGCTGCCAGCGTCTGGCCGCTGATCTCGAAGTACGCCTCGTCTACCACGACAACCGCATCTGGCGCCGCCTCGAGCACGTCGGAGACGAGGTTCGCCGACAGCAAACGCCCGGTGGGATTATTGGGACTGCACAGCCAGACTACCGCTGCCTCACGGACAGCCTCCAGGAGCCGCTCGCGCGGCGGATCCCAGTTCTCGTCTACCGCAACGCGGACCAGCGACGCGCCGACGGCTTCGGTCACCACGCGGAACATCGAAAAGCTGGGATCCGCCACCACGGCCGTGGCGTCTGGTCCGAGGTACACCTGCGCTACCAGAGCCAACGCCTCATCCGCCCCGCTGGTCACGACCACCTGTTCTGGGGGGACCTGCAGAGATGCAGCGAGCGCCGAGCGCAGTGGCTCATTCGACGGGTGGGGATACTCGTTCGCGGCCAAACGAGGCGCGTCGAGGACGGTCTGCTCCCACGCGTTCGGCGGCCACGGCGTGGTGTTGGTATCAAAGCGAACGACCTCCGACTCGGCGATGCCGGCGGCGCGGGCAACGTCACTCGCCATGGCCTCCCATTCGTACGGGCTCAAACGCGCGACGTGCGCGCGCGGTCGCGGCGCCACCCTCAGGCGCCCATCCAGCC
>DASYKL010000009.1:0-4570 GCA_035995405.1 Chloroflexota bacterium | reverse complement strand
GCTCATGGCCGGCACCGGCGGCTTGCTATGGCTCAAGGCGCAGAGCGATCGCACCGCGACGACCCCCGACATGCGTCGCATGGACGTCATTTTTCTGGCGCTGCTGTTCGCTACCGCGTTGAGCGGCTTGCTGTTGCTGCTCCTACGCGATAGCCCAGCCATGCCGGCGCTGCTCGTCATGCACCTGGCTGTGGTCGCCGCACTCTTCCTGACGCTGCCTTACGGCAAGTTCGTGCACGCCGTCTTCCGTTCTGCAGCCCTCCTTCGCAACGCTACAGAACAGATTCACCGCGCCTGACCTCGATATACTGCGCCGCGTGAGCGCCAGGGTCTACGCATTTTCACCCATCGATGCGGCCATCGATAGCTATGAACGGCTCCAGCAATTCGGCTGTGAGGTTGTTGCCGCGCCGCGGCCGTGGGTCTCGCCGATGGACCCCAGCGCGGACGAGCTCGTGGCCCAGACGCGCGGCGCTGACGCGCTGGTCGGCTCGATGATCTACAACACAGCCATCTCAGCGGACGTCCTCGACAGCTCCGATCGTTTGCGTATCGTCGCCAAGTACTCCATCGGCTGCGAAGACGTCGATATCGACGCGGCTACTGAACGCGGCATCCTGGTCACCTATGGACCCACAGAATCCAACTGGGGCGGCGTCGCCGAAGGCACGTTGGCCAACATCTTGTGCCTCTTGAAGAAGCTGCGCGAGCGGGATGCACACCTCAAAACGGGCGGCCTGTGGCGCGCTGCGAGCCTGACGGGTACCTACCTCGGCGCCCGCCAGGACGGCTATCCCGGTATCAGCATCGGCATCGTTGGCCTCGGTCGCGTCGGCAGCCGCCTGGCTGACTTGCTGCGACCGTGGAACATACGCGTGCTGGCCTGCGATCCATACGTCGCCGACGAGACCTTCGCGGCCCATGGAGTCACGCGCACCGATCTGGCGACCCTGCTCGCCGAAGCCGACGTCGTCACCATGCATGTCTATTTGAACCGTCAGACTCGCCACTTGATCGGCGCGCCCGAGCTGGCGCGGATGAAACCCGACGCCGTCTTCATCAATGCCAGCCGCGGCGGGATCGTCGACGAGCCAGCCCTCATTTCCGCGCTCCAGAACGGGCGCCTCGCTGCTGCCGCGCTCGATGTCTTCGAACGCGAGCCGCTGCCGCTCGACAGTCCATTGCGACAACTCGGCGACCGCGTGCTGCTCTCGCCGCACATGGTGACGAACAACGTCGGCAGTGGCACCGGTCCGGCCATCGTCCTCGCGACTGACGCGATCCTCGACGCGTTCCGAGGCGACGTCCCGCGCCGCGACATCATCTTCAACCCCGAAGTGATTCCCGCCTGGCAAGCTCGCTTCGCAGGTCAGGACCTGCTCGCAACACCAGTCGCCGCGAGGTGAGGTGAAGATCCTCGAAGTCCGCGAAGCTGTTGCTCCGATGAGCTCCAGCATCCGTAACGCGTACATCGATTTCAGCAAGATGACGACTTCGGTCGTGGCGCTGGTCACCGATGTCGTACGCGATGGGCGACGGGTCGTTGGTTACGGCTTCAATTCGAACGGTCGCTATGCCGCCAGTGGGTTATTGCGCGAACGCTTTATCCCACGGCTGACCGACTCTGACCCAGCCTCCCTTCTGAATGCAGAAGGGACCAATCTGGATCCGCACCGAATCTGGGACGTGCTCATGTCCAACGAGAAGCCCGGCGGTCACGGCGAGCGATCCGTGGCTGTCGGCACGATCGACATGGCTGCCTGGGATGCCGTCGCCAAAATCGAAGGTCAGCCGCTTTACCAGGTCCTCGCTGACCGTTATCGCGGTGGCGAAGTGGATCGGCGCGTCTGGGTCTACGCCGCCGGTGGGTACTACCAGCCAGACAAAGACCTGACGACCCTGCAGGACGAGATGCGCGGCTATCTGGCCCTCGGCTACACAACGGTCAAGATGAAGATCGGCGGCGCGCCGCTCGACGAGGACCTGCGTCGACTTGAGGCGGTCCTCGCTGTCGTGCACGGCGATGGCCAGCGTGTCTGTGTCGACGCCAATGGTCGATTCGATCTCCAAACCGCGCTGTCGTACGGCGCGGCGCTGGCCCCGTACAAGCTGCGCTGGTTCGAGGAGCCCGGCGACCCGCTCGACTTCGCCCTGCAGGCGGAGTTGGCGCAGCAGTACGCTCCGCCGTTGGCAACGGGCGAGAACTTGTTTTCGATGCAGGACGCGCGCAACCTGGTCCGCTACGGCGGCATGCGTGCGGACCGTGACGTCCTGCAATTCGATTGCGCGTTGAGCTACGGCCTGGTCGAATACCTGCGGACGTTAGCGATGCTGGACGACAATGGTTGGTCGGCGCGGCGGGTGGTGCCTCACGGCGGCCATCAAATGTCCTTGAACATCGCCGCCGGTCTTGGCCTTGGCGGCAACGAGTCATACCCCGGCCTGTTTCAACCGTTCGGCGGCTTTGCCGAGGACCTGCCAATCGTCGCTGGCTACGCTGCTTTGCCCGATACTCCCGGCATTGGCTTCGAGCGCAAACCCGCCTTGATCGAAGTAATGCGCGGCATCGCTGACTGATGGACCGTGCCAAGCAAACCTTCAGTGATTCCACAGTTTGCTCCAAGGTTGGCTGACCATAGTCAACCCATCAGCGAATTGCGAAGGAATCCAACCCCCGTGACACAGACAACCAACCGCCGCCCACCACAGCGATTTGTGCGACTCGGTCTCGGTCTTGCTGCCGCCGGCGCGATTGTCGCCGCCAGTTTAGGGCCGACCGTGTTCGCCCAGACGCTGCCGGTGCAGAGCGCCCCGGTGACGACGATTGTCCAACCCGCGTCCACCACATTTGGCCAAACTACGGCGCTCCAGTCGCTCACGCTGGCTGAAACGGAAGGGCCGTACTTCAAGGCCAACTCGCCCGAAACGACGACGCTGTATCAGGACGGCATGCAGGGCACGCTGCTCACGATTTCAGGTCAGGTCCTGGACCAGAATGGCCAGCCGGTGGCCAACGCGCTGCTCGACTTCTGGCAAGCGAACGCCAGCGGCGCTTATGACAATAGCGGCTATACCCTGCGCGGTCACCAGTACACCGATGCCAATGGCTATTACACGGTGACGACGGTGGTGCCAGGCCTGTACCCGGGCCGCACACGGCATATCCACGTCAAAGTCCAGGCCCCCGCTAGCTCAGTCCTGACCACGCAGCTCTTCTTCCCAGGTGAAGCCAGCAACGCCCGCGACAACATCTACGATCCCAGCCTGCTGCTGAACATCAGCAACAACACCGACGGAACGCAGACCGCGAATTTCAACTTCGTCGTCCCGACCGCCTGATCGATCCTCAGGCAGCGCGAGTCCAGGCGCTAGCCATATACAACCTGGCGATGCCGTCAGCCGCGATAGCCGCGGCGACGGCTTCGCCATGCGCCGCGGGCGGCGCGATGAAATGGCCCCACGCGTGCAGCACACCCGTCGTCGACCACTCCGCCGCGAGTTGCTCTACTTCCCCCAGGACCATGACATTGGCCGACACACGATCAGCGTCCGGCGCGTGGAAACCCTCCGTCGCCAGGACCTCACCGGCGTCCAGCCAGGACAAATAACGCCGCAGCAAGCGCGTCGCTTCGTGCACCAATTGCGGATGCTGCGGCGCTGGCTCACCAATCAAACTGAACAGGCTGTGGGCCGCCACATCGCGGATCTGCTGCGCAATCGGACTATCGATACCATGAACGCCGACCGGCAGCTGATCTCCTCCAAAGCGCACCACGTCAGGTTGCACAGACATCGACATGAGGGCTCAGGCTCAGGCTCAGGCAGCCGTAGGCAGCTCGAGCAGCGGTCCCGTCGATCGCGGCCCATTGCGCAACAGCTCCGTCAGTGCGGCCGCCGGCAGCGGGCGCGCAAACAGGAACCCTTGTCCGCGATCGCAGCCCAATGACCGCAGATGCTCTGCCTGATCCAACTGCTCGATTCCTTCGGCGACCGTACTCAGGTGCAAGCTGTCGCTCAGCGCCACGATCGTGCGCACCAGAGCCGCCGCCTCGGCACCCTCGGTGACGCGCTCGACGAACGATTTGTCGATCTTGAGCACGTCGATTGGGAAACGCTGTAGATACGACAGCGACGAGTAGCCAGTACCGAAGTCGTCGAGGGCCAGGTGGATACCGAGCGCTTTGATGTCGCGCAAGCGGTCCAGGATGCTATCTGTGTCCTGCAACAACAGACCCTCGGTGATCTCCAGTGTGAGACTCCCCGGATCGAGACCAACCTCCTCCAACACCGCCATGACCTGCTCCGGCAACGTCGGATCCTGGACCTGGCGCGTCGAGACGTTGACGCTCACATTGAGTGGCATTTCGTTGACCGGTTGTGATTGCTGCCAGATCTTCACCTGGGCGCATGCCGTACGCAGCACCCACAGGCCGAGTGATCCGATCAGGCCGGTTTCTTCCGCCATCGGTATGAAGGTGGCGGGCGAAATCAAGCCGCGCTCCGGGTGATGCCAGCGGACCAGCGCCTCCACGCCCCGAATGCAGTCGGTGTTGAGTTGGACAATCGGTTG
>DASYKL010000008.1:0-7485 GCA_035995405.1 Chloroflexota bacterium | reverse complement strand
CGAGACCCTCCCGCTGCTCGAAGAAGAGCTCCTGCTGGCGGTCCCGCGCCAGCACCCGTTGGCCACCGGCGAGCGTCGGGTGCGCCTCGTCCAGCTCCGTCAAGAGCCGTTCGTCTTGCTGCGCGAAGGCGCCTACGACTTGCGCGATCAGACGCTGGCGGCGTGTCGGCGGGCCGGTTTCGAGCCACAAGTCGCCCTGGACGGCGGCGAGATGGACTCCAT
Organism: Chloroflexota bacterium; assembly: GCA_035995405.1. GTDB lineage: Bacteria > Chloroflexota > UBA6077 > UBA6077 > CF-72 > CF-72. The sequence continues at coordinate 7,263 of DASYKL010000008.1, read as the reverse complement.
GCTGCGTTTCGTCGCCGCGGGCATCGGCGTGGCAATCTTGCCGGAGATGGTGCTGGCCGAGTTCTCGCCCGATCGGCGCGATGGGCCGGTCGCCGTCCGTCGCCTGCAGCCGATGCTGAGTCGGTCGCTCGTTCTGGCCCGCCGCCGAGACCGCTATTTCTCAGCCGCCGCACGCGAGTTCGCGGATGTCCTGCAAGCTGCAGCCAGGTCACGGCCGCTACCGATGGTTCATGGCCGCTAACGACACCAGCGGTCCGCCCGGCCGCCAATTCGACCCGAGCCCCGCGGCGCGGCGGGCCATCTGCGATCGCTGCGGCGCACGGGGCTGGCTCGAGCCAGACGAAGAACGCGTCTGCGCCGAGTGCGGCGGGCTGTACCGGCCGATGGCCCTCCTCGAAGGCATCGTCGATCGCCTGTTCGCGCCGCCCGCGCAACACGTCTCGGAGTTCTTCCCGCGCCACCTGAAGCTGATCGAGCTGATGTGGACCGCCGAAGGCCGTGGCCGCGAGACGTTCGAAGCGCTGGCGCTCGAAAAAGTGAGCTACACACAGTTCATGGCCCGCGCCACCCAGGTCGTCGTCCGCGGTCTGGCCGAAGGCTGGATCGAGATCGACCTACCCCTCGCACCGACAACAGACGACACGCAGTACCACATCCGCTTCGTCGATCCCGAACGCTGGGCCGACGAGCTGACCGCGGCATTCGCAGTCCACGCCAACTCGAAACAAGACGACTAGCTACGAACGGTACTGCAGGTCGATCGCGGCCTGGTCTTCGGCCACCACGATGCGGTTGCGCTGGGAGAAGTGGTAGTGCGCGCCGCCGACGCTGATGTACCAGGTGCCGTCTTCCAAGCGAACCTGACCTTCGTTGATCACCCGCGCCGCGGCGTTGCCTGAGCGCATCTCGTGCGCCACCAGCGCGAGCACTTCGGCTTGCGCCAGCGCGGGGTTCGTGTCGGGCGTGACGGGCGCCGGTCGGGACGCCAGGGTGACGATGGCGATGACCAACACGGCGATCCCCACGCCAGCGGCCAACAACGGCAGCGGCGAGCGTAACGAGACCAGCGGGTTGGCTATTGCGCTGGCCCGTCGACCAGGACGGCGCGGCGCGTCGGCGCTCATCATGACGTGCTCGACTATATCGCCGGGGGCGTGTCCGGGTCGGGTGGCCCGCACACCCCGTACTTTCGGCACATCAAGTTTGCCGGCCAGTGGTCGATTCATAGGTTACGAAGCTGTTTCGATCCGTCGCCGGTCAGTAGCGTGCAACTGCAGCAAGGCTTGGGAACGCAGGCACCGGCGCGCAGTATGCCGCGCCGCGCCGATTCGACGTCGTTCGACTGGCGCGACTTGGGAATGGAGCACATGCGCACAATCCGGTTCTTCACCAGCCTGTTCATCGTCGCGATCCTCGGCAGCAGCGTTGTGCCGACGTACGCCGCGCCGAGCGCACCCGTCGCCGATACCCGTTTCGGCGTCGCCGAAGGCTTCCGCAATCCCGGCGTGATGGCCGACATCGGCGCAGGCTGGGAACGCTTGATTCTGCCCTGGGATCAGATTCAGCCGGACAAGCCTGGCGACTTCAGCAAACTCGGCCAGACGCTCACCAAAACCCAGGTGCAGACCGAGCTCAATCGCGGCACCAAAGTGGCCGGCCTGTTCCAGTTCACCCCCGACTGGGCAGCCAGCAATCCCGCCGATGGCAAACGCGCGGTCCCGAAGAACCTGAGCCTCGCCTTTGACGATCCCAACAACTACTTTGGTCAGTACGTGTACCAGACGGTCAAGTTTTACGGTGGCCAGATCGATCAATGGATCATCTGGAACGAGCCCGAGTTCAAGCCAGGCGACCCGGGCGCTGGCGGCAGCTTCACCTGGCTCGGGTCTGACGAAGAGTTCGCCCAGCTGTTGAAGGTCGGCTACCTGGCGGCCAAGAAGGCCAATCCAAATGCCGTCGTGTCCTTCCCCGGCACCTCGTACTGGATCGACGTCAACAGCAATCGGCCGCTGTACTACGACCGCATCCTGAACATCCTGGCCCAGGATCCCAACGCCGCGGCCAACAACTTCTACCACGACGTCGTTTCGCTGAACCTGTACCGCGCCCCGGATGACGTGTACCGCGTCCACGGTGTCTTCAAAAACATTCAGAAGCGGTTCGGGATCGACAAGCCCATCTGGCTGACCGAGACGAACGCGATGCCGTCGGACGACAGCGCCGTCCCGTGCGCCGACAAGCACAACAGCGAAGCGATTAAGACCACGATGGATCAGCAGGCGGCGTACGCGATCCAGTCCGTGGCGCTGGCATCGGCTGCCGGCTACGGCAAGATCGAGTTCTATCAAATGGTCGACGCCAACCCGTGCGCCGAGCCAGCCCTGTGGGGACTGACTCGCGACGATGGCACCCGCCGACCCGTCAGCGATGCGCTGAAAGTCGCGATGAACAACTTCGCTGGCTATACCAGCGCCCAGTTCGTCCCGCTGACACGCGAGAATGCCGCCTGGTCGGCCTGGCCCGATGATGCCAGTTCACTGGTGCCAAACTGGCAGGTGTATCAGGTCGCGTTCGATAAGCCGGGCAACGAGCGCGTCACCGCGCTATGGAACGGCGACGGTAACAACCTGCGCATTCGGGTCAAGAAGAACGGCACGAGCGCCCAGCTCGTCGATCGTCAGGGTCGGACCCAGGCGTTGCAGGACAACCAGGGCTGGTGGGTGCTCGACCTGCCTGCCGCGACCGCCTACTTCAAGCTGAGCGAGCAGATCAAAGACCCCGAGGGCTACCACTTCATCGGCGGCGACCCGCTGCTGATCGTCGAACAGGGTGTGGCGCCCAACGCGCCAGTGATCGCTCCGTCGCTCGGCGATCCGGGCAGCGTCGCGCGTGACTTCAAAGTGTTCGTCTCGCCTGAGAATGGCCAGACGGTCGGGCGTGGCCAGGCGGCGGAATTCTTTGCTAGCACCCGCGGCTACGAAGGTTTTTCCGACACGATCAACTTCAGCGTCGCGCAGTGGAGCACCCAACGCTTTCCCGATGCCAAAGACGGCAGCACGTTGCCGCTCGGCGCGAGTCTGCCAGGTGGGGTCAAACCAGGCGACACGGCGACGCTCCACTTCGAGACGGCAGGGGCCGACCCAGGGATTTATTTCTTGCGGGTCCAGGCCGATAGCGCGGGCCAATCGAAGAGCTTCGACCTGGCGCTGGTCGTCAACTGACCGTCGGCCGGTTTTAAAGCACGTCCGTTTTCGGGCGGACCTGCGGCGGGGCGCAGCGCGCCCTCCAACCCGGAATGACGACGCGAAATGGCCTTCGCGGTTGGTGGCCACGGGAGGGAGCACTTGCGCGTACCGCAAAGAGCAGACTGGCGCGGGCCCGCAGGCTGTGCAGCAGGTTCGGGCCGCAGACTCCTCCTACCCCGACTCGGGTCCGGCCAAGGCGTACCATCGCCCAAGGCGAGACTCTAACCGCCCAGGGGACACCATGCTGAGCAAAGAAGACAACGAGCTCATCAGTCGCGTCGGGCCCGGCACGCTCATGGGCAATCTGATGCGCCAGTACTGGCTGCCAGCCATGCTGTCGTCCGAGCTCCCGACGCCAGACGCCGACCCAGTTCGCGTCATGCTGCTCGGCGAGCGGCTGATTGCCTTCCGTGACACCAGCGGCAGCGTCGGCCTGCTGCAGAACAACTGCCCGCATCGCGGCGCGTCCTTGTTCTTCGGCCGCAACGAGGAAAGCGGCTTGCGCTGCGCTTACCACGGCTGGAAGTTCGATACGTCCGGCGCCTGCGTCGACATGCCCAACGAGCCCGCCGAGTCGGACTTTCGAACCAAGGTCAACGCGGTGGCCTATCCGACCCAGGAGCGGGGCGGCATCGTGTGGACCTATATGGGCCCGCGCGCCGAGCCACCGCCGTTGCCGGACCTCGAGCCGAATATGCTGCCCGACGAGCGCGTCGTCGTCACCGCCATGCAGCGCGAATGCAACTGGCTGCAAGGCCTGGAGGGCGACGTCGACACCAGCCACCTGGGGTTCCTGCACCTGGGCGCGGTCGATCTGGAGTCCACCAAACCAGGAACATTCGCCCATTACACGGTCAAAGATCGAGCGCCACGCTACTCCGTCGTCGACACCGACTACGGCGCGATGTACGGGGCGTACCGGCCAGGCGGCGAAGGCATGCAGTACTGGCGCCTGGCGCAATACCTGTTCCCGTTCTACGCGATGATTCCGACCGGGGTCCTCGGTTTGCAGATCCTTGCTCGGGCGTGGGTGCCGATGGACGACGAGCACATGATGTTCTTCAGCATGGGTGCCGCCCCCGGCCGAGCGCGACCCGGTGAAGAAGTTCTGGCCAATACATCGGACTGGTACGGCCGTTTCCGACTCGTCGGCAACGTCAGCAACGATTACCGAATGGATCGGGCCAAACAACGGCGCAAGGAAGACTACACCGGCATTCCGGGGATCCACACCCAGGATCAAGCGATTACCGAGAGTATGGGGTCGATCTTCGATCGGACCAGCGAGCATCTCGGGACGAGTGACGTCATGGTGATCCGGGTCCGTCGACGTCTGCTCGATGCCGCGCGGGCGTTGGCTGAGCGTGGCGTGACGCCGCCGGGGGTCGATACCCCGGGGGTGTACGGCGTCCGCTCGGGCGGCGTGCTGCTGCCCGATGGGACCGATTGGTTGGAAGCGACGCGTGACCTGCGCTCGGCATTCGTCGACCACCCGGAGCTCGATCCAGCGATCGCGGGCTAAGCACTTAGCGCGCAGCGCGGGAAATGGTTTGCGCTAGCACCGGTCAGGTCACGCTGGCGGCGTGTTAGCGCTACCACTGACGCGGGTTCGACGCGGGCATTGCAGCGTGTTAGCGCTACCAACTGAATGCAGGTCGATTGGGTCGTGGCGGTGTGGTAGCGCTAACATTGCAGCGGTTCGAGGCGGGCATTGCAGCGTGTTAGTGCTACCAACGAACCCAGGTCGATTGGTCATGGCGCTGTGTTAGCGCTACCAATGACGCGGTTCGACTCGGCACCACAGGGTGTTAGCGCTACCAACTGAACACAGGTCGATGCGGTTGGGGCGGTGTGTTAGCGCTACCCAGTGGCTCAGGTCGGCTCCGGCACTACAGGGTTTTAGCGCTACCACTGACCCGGGTCGACGCGGGCAGTGCAGAGTGTTAGCGCTACCACTCACGCGGCTCAATTTGGTCATGGCGGTGTGTTAGCGCTACCACTGACGCACGTCGATTTGGTCATCGGAGGGTGTGTTAGCGCTACCACTCACGCGGTTCGATTTGGTCGGGATGATTGTCAGCACTGTCACTAACGCACCCGGGGCTGGCGAATCGTTCGTGCTTAGCAGTGACGCAGGCGCGGCGGGGTAGGTCCGATTGTTAGCGCGACACCCGTCAGCTGCTGGATCGTTGGTGACACCACCACCCGCGCGGCTGGGCCAGTCTCTTAGCGCTATAGGAACGCGGGCGAATCGCGCAGTGCCGACTGTTAGCGCTACCACGGGCCGCCGCCGATTCGGGGACGGTGGCGTGTTAGCGCTATCACCCGCCGCCCAGCCGGGGTGAGCCAGCCGAATTGGGCGGCGACCTTCTGCCCGCAGCGGCGCACGTGCTTAGCGCTGCCCATGGAGTTTGGCGCGCAATGAGCGCTGCCACCCAGGCGCGTCGGTGCGGCCAGAACGCGGTGTTAGCGCTATCACTGTGGTTCCACCGCCTACTGTTCCGACTCGCGGCCGTTGCCAGCGGGGATTGGGCGCGGTCTGGGAAAGCAGGCCACGAATCGGGCGACGATGGCACGATCGTCCCGCAGCACCAGTGCCCTCGCGTCGACAGCCTCGGCGAGCGGTCGACCGCCGAAGACGATGGCACGGAGCGTCGCCACGTCGGCGGCCACGCTCGCATCCGGTTCGTCCAGGACACCGCGGGCCACGTGGAACTGGCCGTCCTTGATGACAGCCGCAAAGCGATCCTCACCGAAGTTGAGCTCGACTCGGGCATGCAACCCCGCGGCCAGATCGGCACTGAAGGTCGTCTTGAGGGCCAGCACGAAGGCGGCAACGCTGAGCTCGGCGGTCGCATTGTGCGGCCCGCGGCTGCCCCACCGACCGAGCGCCAGCAAGACCGGCTCGAGGTCGGCCCCGCGCGGCGTCAGGCCATAGGCCCGGGTGCTGGCCGGTGGGCCGAGCTTGCACCGCTCGACGATGCCAGCCTGCTCGAGCTCGCGGAGGCGTTGAGCCAGCACGTTCTGGCTCATGCCAGGCAAGCCGCGGTGCAGGTCAGTGAACCGTTTCGGGCCGAACAGGAGCTCGCGAACGACCAGGAGTGCCCAGCGTTCGCCGACGACGTCGAGTGCGCGGGCGATGCCGCACGGGTCGTGATACGAGCGCGCGTCGAACACGCCGCCATTCTAGCCGTTCGCCTTGCTGATCAGGAGCAATTACTCCTAAAGTAGGAGCATTCGACTTTCTGCGTGGAGGTGATTTTCGTGAGCGCGACCAACGCACCCAGTATGGCCACCTTTGTGCTCGTGCCGGGGGCCGGCGGTCAAGCCTGGTACTGGCATCGCCTGACACCGTTGCTCGAGCGTTTGGGGCACCAGGTGCTGGCCATCGAGCTGCCGGCCGGCGAGGAGTCAGCAGGCATCGGCGAATACGCCGACCTGGTCGTGCGAGCGATTGGCGAGCGTCGCCCAATTGTCCTGGTCGCCCAATCGCTGGCAGGGTTCAGCGCGCCGCTGGTGTGCGAGCGGGTCCCGGTCGAGCTGCTGGTGCTGCTCAATGCGATGGTGCCGTGCCCGGGCGAAACGGCCGGCGACTGGTGGGCCAATACCGGCCAGGCGGCGGCGCGGGCCGCATTTGCCGTGCAGCAAAGCCGCCCGGTGCGTGACGAGGTCGACATCTGGCAAGACTTCTTCCACGACGTGCCGCCGGAGGTCACGGCCGAGGCGCAGGCAGCAGGACCGACGCCGCAGTCGGGCAAAGTGTTCGGCCAACGCTGGCCACTCGACCACTGGCCCGACGTGCCGACCAGGTTTCTGCAGGCACGTGACGATCGTTTCTTTCCGCTCGAGTTCCAGCGCCGGGTAGTGGGTGAACGGCTCGGGTTACCCGTCGACGAGATCGCTGGCGGCCACCTGGTGGCGCTGAGCCAGCCAGAAGCGCTGGCCGCGCGGCTCGACGCGTATTGGACCGAGCTCCACACCGTCTCCTGAGGTAGTGATCTCGCCCGCGCAAGAAGAA
>DASYKL010000007.1:0-10377 GCA_035995405.1 Chloroflexota bacterium | reverse complement strand
CAAAGGCAGCGGCCCCGACGAGTTCCTATCCCCGGGCGGCGTAGCCGTAGATCGCCAGGGCAACGTTTACGTCGCCGACACCGGTAATAGAAGAATCATGAAAGCCACTGCCAAACCCTGACGACGGGTCTATTCGAGGAGGCCGTAGCGACGAAAATCGCCCAATAAAATAGCGTCGAGACTCCGCTCCGCGGGGACATGCAAATAGCGGATCCCAATACTGCGACAGTACGCGGTAATCTCTTGTTGCCACGCCTCCAGGTCCCGCCGGTAGCTGGCCAACGTATCCAGCGTCATGCTGATCTTGATCGCCTCAGCCGTCTCGCTGTCGATCAACTCCACATCACCCCACAGCTTGGGATTCAGCTCGGCTTCAGACAGCACGTGGACCACGGCGACCTCGAACCCAGCCTGGACAATGCGACGCAGACCCCCGCGGTACTCGCCTGCGTTGAGGAGATCGGACAGCACCACGACCAAACCTTGCGCCGGCCGGTCAGTGAGAAACGCGCCAAACGCATTACCCAGGTCCGTCGCGGGAATCACAGGCAGGTTGCGCAACAAGCGGAACACGTCCGCGCCCTGTTTGCGACCAGTGAAGCGCGGTGAGCGGGCAACCATGCCATCACCCAATCCATAAATGCGTACGACGTCGAGCTGATTCAGCGCCAGATAGGCCAGGCCAGCTGCGAGCTGGCGGGCCAGCCGCATTTTTGCCCCATCGCCAGAGGCCATGGAGCTGCTGCAGTCGACGATAATGTACAGCCCGACGTCCTCACGCGCCTCGGTGACGCGAATCGTCAGCTCGTCAAGTCGTGCGAAGGCGTTCCAATCGATGCGGCGGAAATCGTCGCCCGGCGAGTATGGACGGTGATCAGAGAACTCGATCGAGGTCGATTGCCCGCGGCCAAGATGCTCTCCCGCGGGCCCACCCGGCAGTGGCCGACGGATGCGCAACGACAGCCGCTCGATCCGCCGCAGCAGGTCCTCCGAGATCAGCCCCGTGGCCAGGGCGTCGACAACCGCCGGACTGACCGTCCGAGCCGCCGGCGCACCCCGCCGGAACAGCCGCCCGATCATCTCAGTCCCTGGTGGGAATCCGCCGCTGCGCCGCCAGGCCACCACGCGGAGGTCATCCCCGTGGCTCTTCGCTGACGTGCTTCAGCACATGTTCGACGATGACGTCGCTCTCCATCCCCGCCACTTCCGCCTCGACATTGAGGATGATGCGGTGCCGCAGCGCCGCCGGCGCCACCCGCCGAATATCGTCAAAGCTCACATTCAACCGGCCAGACAAGAACGCGTTCATCTTGGCTGCCAACACCAGCCCTTGGGCCGCCCGCGGTGAGGCCCCATAGCGGACGTATTGCCGCACCGGCTCCGGCGAACCCGGCAGCTTGGGATGCGTAGCCATCACTAGCCGCGCCCCGTAATCCATCACATGGCTGGCAATCAACAGGTCGCGCGCCACGCGCTGAATCTCCATCAGCGATGCGCCATCAGTCACATGGGCGACCGTTGGCTCCCATGTCGTCGTGGTCCGCATCAAAATCTCCGTCAAATTCGCGGCGGACGGAAATTCGACTTTGAGCTTAAACAGAAACCGGTCGAGCTGCGCTTCGGGCAACGGATACGTACCGGTCATCTCGATCGGATTCTGTGTGGCGATCACGAAGAATGGCCGCGGCAACGGGTACTGTCGGGTACCAACAGTGACGGTCCGCTCCTGCATTGACTCCAACAAAGCGGACTGCGTCTTCGGCGCGGCGCGATTCACTTCGTCCACCAATACCAGGTTGGCGAAAACCGGCCCGGACTGAAATTCGAACCGCCGTTCGCCAGTTTCGGCTGCCATCAACAGGTTGGTGCCGAGAATGTCTGACGGCATCAGGTCCGGTGTGCACTGAATCCGGCTGTACGTCAGGTCCAACACGCCGGCCAGTGTCCTGACCAGCAGTGTCTTGCCTAGACCGGGGGCGCCTTCGATCAGTGCGTGACCGCCCGCCAGGAGGGTGATGAGCACACCGCGCAGGACGTCCGGATAACCGACGATGACTTTGCTGAGCTCCTGCTCGATCGCGATGGCCTGTGCTTGCAGCCTTTCCGTGTCTGGGCTACCGGCGGGTGGCGTCGCGGCGGGTGGGGAGATCTCGGAAGTAGTCATCGTTTCGTATCAGCCTTTCGTCGAAGCGCGGCCAAACAGCGCGCGCAGAGTTGATGGTCGGAGGCGGCGAACCGCGACGTCAAACACGAACGCCAGCAGGGCCAGGACGGCAAAGACTTGCCAGATCGGATCCCAACGCGACGCATCGGCGTTCCGAATACCCTGGTACAGCACACCCGTCCTGGAATCCAGGAGCGAGCCGCCCGTTTCGCTTGCGATGCGCCGCAAGCCTGGTTCGTTGGCGACGAAACTGATCGTTTCGGCAACCGGCGGAACCACGAAGCCGTTGATTTCCGACCGACCTGGGAGACGCGGCAGGTTCGGTTCCGCGACGCTGACCTGGTACGCACCGGGTGTGTCAGCAGCGATCGTCGCTTCATACTTCCCCACGGCCACCTGGCGCAGACCAATATCCGAGCTGGGCGCGGCTGCGCCCGGTGCGGTGACGGTCATCGTCAGTGGCTGCAGGTCGCTGAACCGGCCGTCCTGGATGTCTTCTACGCTCACGTGCGCGACATTGCCGTTGCGGGTGATGTCGATGCGAAAGTCGCGGTTGATTGGCGGACCCATCGCCCACCGCAACAGTTGCTCCCAGAAGCGCGTGTTCTGATCCCATCCTGGCCAGGCCGCCGCCCAGCGCGTACTGAGATCGGACGTCCACGCCACTGCGCGGCCCAGACCGTAGTGCCATTGCGCCAGCAGCGGCGCGCCTTCGTCACTGGCCAGGATAACTTCGGCGGTGTCCTTGGCGGTGGTCGCGATGTGGCCCGTGAGCGCCGGAATCTGGTTCGGCGCGATGCCCCGCAAGATCGGGCTCGACGTGACGAACTGTGGTTGGATATGGCCTTCCACCAGTGCCGCTCGCTTGGCCAGCGCCGCTTCGGCAGTAATAATCCGTGGCAGCTCGCGAATCTTCTCGGTGAAGTAATACCGACCCTGCGCCAGGCGGGCCAGCTTCGGCATCAGGTCGGTGTCCGCATCGTCACCGATCGCCACCGCGCTCAAACCGATCTTGTCCTGACGCATACGCGCCATCAGGTCGTCGTATTTGACTTCGGTGCCTCGACCATCGGACACGAGCACCATGTGCTTCAAATCGGCGGGCACCGCACGCATCACGTCTTCGCCTTCGTTGAGCGCCTGGTAGATGTCAGTGCCGCCTTCTGCCTGGAGCGACGAAATGCGGTCCTCGATGGTTTGCAATCCGATCTGGTCGATAACTCCGGGCCGTACGATCCAATCCGACTTCTTGTCGAACGCCAGCACGCCGATGGTGTCCTTTGGATTGAGCGCGCTGGCCGCCAGAATCGCGGCTTCCTTGGCCATCGACATCTTGGAGACGCCTTCACCGGGCGTCTCGATGGCCATGCTCGCCGAGCGATCGATGATCAACAGCAACGCGATCTGGGCGCCTTCGCGCTTTTCGGGCGGCTTGGCGAGTACAGGCAAGATGTCTTCGAGCAGCGTGTCGGCATAGCCGCCCAACGCATAACTCGTCAGACCACCCAATGTCACCAGGCCGTGGCCATTGCTGTTGACATACGTCTGCAGCGTCTTCTGTTGGTCGAGCGTGAAGCTCGTCGCTGCGACACTATTCAGCACGATGGCGGCATAGTCGTTCAGCCGTGGCAATGTCCCAAGCGCTTCGGGTGGTCGCACGTCAACGGTCATCTGGGACTTCTTCAGCGTGTCCTGGATGGCCGCGCCTTCCTTGTCGCGCCCCTCGACGATCAGTACTTTCGGTTTCGGTTTGACGACCACAAAGGAAAACGCGACGTTGTTGCGCGGGTCCGTGTCGCGCCCCGACGTGACACGGACACCGATCGGGTGGAATCCTTCGGCCATCACCGTGGGCGAGATGCTGATTCGATTCTGACCCTGATTCAAAGCGACGTCTTGCTCGCTAGCGATGTTGCCGTCGATCGACACTTGCATATGGGCCGCGCCTGCTTCGGTCGCGTCGACCAGCACTGTGCCGTCGAACGTTTCACCTGACCGCACATACTGCGGACCACTGACGGACTCCACCTGTAGCTCAGGGCCATCAGGTGGCCTGGCAATGGACACCACGTCAACGGGCACGTCGCCCGCTTCGCTCAGCGCGGCGGCGAGGTCGCCCGTCGTCGGCACACCGTCCGACAGGAGAATCACGCGCGGGTTGCTCGCGCCGCGAACCAGACCCGTTGCCACCCGCAGCGCGGCTGCCAGGTCTGTTTCGCCTGGCTTCAATGAAGCCGGGTCTGGCAAACGCGGCGGAGTGTCGGACGCGGTAGGCGGTTGGACCACGCGCACATCGCCGGCGAAAGCGATCACACCGACTCGATCGGCGCCCCCCCGCGTGCGCAGGCTCTGGTCGATCCAGGCTTGCGCGGCACGTTGCGCTGCTGGCGACATGCTCGCGGACTCGTCGACGGCGATCACCACCGACGCCGCGTCGTCCGCGACGTGGAGGCTCGGTTGGGCAAGCGCCAGCGCAAATCCAGTGGCGGCGACGAATCGCAGCCCACCAGACAGATCGCGCCGCCAGCCCCACAACGACAGCACCCGCTGACGGGTCAGGATCAAGCCGCCGATCACCAGCGGCAGCAGCAGTAGGAAGATGGGATAGTCGAACCGGATGGGCATCACGATCAGCCTCGCCGGATGGCGACCGCCCATTCGGCGGCGAAGAACAGAGCGGCCGCCGCGACAAGCCACGGCCACAACTCATTGAGCGAGGGAATCGCGCCCGCGGTGTTCGATTGACCGATATCAGCCAGCGCACGCGGCTGAATGTTGGTTTTCGAGCCGAAGCCGCCCTGCAGAATGGCTTCTCGGCCAGGCGTCAGCCAGTCCACCGTGTTGGCCATCAGCAATGGGAACGCCGCCAGGTGAGGCAGATTGGACTTGCTCGGATCAAATGTGAAAATGACCGCCCGTTGATCGCCCAAACGACCATGCAGGATGAGCGGCGTGTCTTCGGCGTCGACGGATGACGCCGCCCAGGCAGGCGCCACGGCGCGCTCGAGCTGCTGCACGTTGAGCGGCGCGATATCGAGCCCTTTGAGCAGCGGGTCCTGCGGATCGAAGAAAGCAGCCCGCCGCTGGCGTGGCAGCGTATCGGTACGCGTCAACAGTGCGCTGGTGTCGGGCGGATTGACCAGAATGAAGCCGGTCGTCGGCAGGGTGTTCGGAACGACGCCGTCGAACAGGATGATGTCGCCAGAAGTCACATCAGTCGGCGCAAAATCCTGCGGCCGAACGCTGCGCGTCGTCAGGTCTGGGACGACGGAGAACACGTGCTCCCATGCTGTCGGACTATCCGAGACGATGGTCGCCCGACGGGACCAGCGAGCGTAGCCAACCAGGTCGACGCGATCGTCCGCGGGCATGGCGTCGCGGTCGGTCAGGATCACCGAAACCGTCTGCGCGCCGGCTGGAACGTGGAACGTGGCATCGGCGTGGCCAGCCGCCGGCACGGTGAGCGGCGAGCGGTCGACAGGCCGTCCGTCAGCGATGATCGTGATGGACGTGGTGCGCACGTCGTCAAAAAAGTTGACCACTCGAGCGAACCCGGCCAGGTAGTCGGCTCGATCGATCGGCCGCCGCAGACTGACTTCGCTGACGGCCATGTTCTGGCCGCTGCCACCGACCAATTTGAACGACACGGGTACCGCTTGCTGTGGCAATTCGAGATCGACCGCGCCATCGGTGATCGCCACGACGTGGCTGCCATTGGCGGCTTCCGGCGCGGCGAGGCCCGCCGCGACACGCAAGGCGCCTGATAAATCGCCCGCATTGCTGTCTGTCTGCAGCGTGTCGAGTGCCGCCAGAACGTTGGCCGACGTGCCGTTTTCAATCACGATCCGTGGCCGGACCCCGGCGCTGATCAACGACACGCGCGAGTCGACCGGCGCGGCATTGACCACCGCGGCGGCTTCCAGTCGCGCCGCCGCGAAACGGCTCGGTTGTACGTCGCGGGCGGCCATGCTGGCTGAGGTGTCGACAACGACGACGAGCCGCTGGCTGCCACCGCCGAGGACGGCCGGGCGGGCCAGCCCCAGTCCGACCAGGAGCGCAACGAGCAGCTGCAAAGCCAGCAACAGGTCCCAACGTGGTCGCCGCCACGACGCTTCGGCCTCCAGGTCGCGCGCCATCCGTTTCCACAACAGCAGCGAGGCAACGACCTGCGGTCGGTAGCGTGACTGGATCAGGTACAGGACAAAAATGACCGGCACCCCGAGCAAGAACCACAGCGCCACCGGCGCCAGAAGCGTCATCTGGCTGTCCGCCGGGCTGGTGTCAGAGACGTCTCACGCGTCGGCCTTCCGGGTCTCGACACTCGGGCCAACGAGGCGCCAAACGCTTCGCCGCTCATGGCGTGGTCGGCGGCGCGGCGTCGCCCGTGGATTTGAAGAACGTCCGCACAGCATCACGCTGAGTGCTCGGCTCGATCGTCTGCTCGGCCACGTCCTGTACGGGATCGCCAGGCTGCGCCACGGTCGACGTGCGCACGCCATTCTGGTTGGTGTCCGAGATCTTGACCGTCGGTGCCGACGGATTGGCCTTGTCGCGCCCGCGGTCATTGGATAACAGCGCGTCGACGCTGACGTCCACTGGTGGCAGGTTCAACCGACTGGTGAGGTCACCCAGCGGATCGCCGCCTGGATTCAGGCCAGCCTGCGCACGAGCGCCACTGCGCGGATCGCCTTCCGGACCTGGAATTGAAATGGTCGACGTTGCGCCGCGGACGAGGCCCGCCTGCTTCGGCTCTTCGCCGGGAACGTCGGGAATGTAGTCCGCCGAGTCGTTGCCGCCAGCCCCAGCGGGGGTCGCCTGTTGCTGCAACTGGTCAAGCGATTTCGCGAGCGCTTCCTGGGAGACGACGCCCTTTTTCGCGTCGGTCACCGTGCGGGCCAGGTTCTCGAGCGCCGCGCGTGTTTCCGAGTAGACCTGACGATTGAGCGCCCGCTGGACCGCGTCCTCAGCCAGGGCGAGTGGCGGGTCAAGCTTCGCCGAGTCGAACGCCGCACGCTGCATCGCGTTTGCCAGCTCGCGCTTCGAAATCCGCGACAGCTGGTCCGCGTCGCGCCCGAGCGTGATCAACTTGTTGGACGCATCCTCGTAATCGCCTCGCCGCAACGCATCACCCACATCGCGCGCGGCCGACGTCCCCCGCAGGGCATCGGCAAGCTTCTGCAGGGCCGCCTCAGTGGCCTGCGACTGTGCGGCCGCCGCCTGCAGCTCCTCGAGCGTTTGCGCCGCCGCGGCCGGATTGTTCGACGCCTCATAGGCCGCTGCCGCCGCATCAGCCGCCGCGGTGGCGTCCGTCGTTTGCGACAGGTCGTCGGTTGGCACAGCCGCCTGGCTAGCCGAGCCCGTTAGCCCGGGCAGATCCAGCGGACTGATGACGCCACCAAGAGACAGCCCCAGAATCACCAGACTCACCAGAACGACCACGCCAGCGACACGCACCTGTGGCCACGCGCGCGGATAGGCTCGGAGCGGCTCGATGCGGCTGGCCAAACGCCACGCATCATCCAATTGGGCCAGGGCGAGATTTCCAGCCAGGCGTCCGTCAAGCACTTCGGCAGCCGTGGCGAGTCGGCTGGCTGTCTGAAGCTGACGATCAGCCACGCGCGCCGCCCTCTCGACGGTCGGGCGACGAGCTGCCGCGACCAGTGCGCCAATCGCAATCGCCAGCAGCATCAGCCACAGAGCAGGCAGCGATCCGCTTGAGAGGAGCCACGACGGCCGAGCAGGCCACAACAATGCACCAACGCCGATGACCGCACCGAGCAAGGCGCTGGCCGCCGCGATGGCGAGCGCGTCGCGCCACCACAGCTGGAGACGGAGCGCGCTCAGAAAGCGACGCAGCTCGGCGTGGTCGATCCGTGTAGGCGGTGGTGCAGTAGTGGTAGCCATGATTGAGATCACAAAAGAGAGAACTGTCGAAGAAAAAGCAAAGGGCGGCCACGCGGCAGTTGCGCGGGACCGCCCTTGCCTAACCGCGGCTAGGCTACTGCACGATCACCTGGCCGATCATCCACGGGTGCGGTGAACAGTTGTACGTGAATGTGCCCGGCGAGTCGAACGTAAGGGTCTTCGATTCACCAGGATTGAGGTTGCCGGTATCCCAGGCGCCTTTGATTTCGGTCGCCGTGTGGACCAGTGCACCGTTGTTCTTCCATGCTACGGACGTCCCAACGGGTACCTGCGCCCGACGCGGGGTGAAAAAGAAGTCGTCGATCAATGTGGTGTTGTCGAAGACGACGGTGTCATACAGGTTGCCTGGCAGGGCCAGCACATCACCGGGCTTTACGATCCGGCCGGTGATCTCAACCTTGGTGCTGACAGGCGGTGCGGCGGCGACCTGATCGAGCGTGCCGTCGAGCGAGAACACCCACACGGCGTCGCCGTCGAGCGTGGTCACGCCACCGCGGTTACCGCCGACGGCCACCGCGACGTATTGCTTGCCATCGACGGAGTACGTCATCGGTGCCGCGCCGATGCCCCAGCCGGCCTGGAACGACCACAGCTCGTCACCCGTCTTGGCGTCGTACGCCTTGAAGTTGCCGTCTGCCTGACCCGTGAACATGAGCCCGCCGGCAGTTGCCATCGTGCCCTTGTTGTCTTCGCCGACACCCTTCTTTTGCCAGGCGATCTTGTTGGTCCGCGAATCGAGCGCCGTCACCGTGTTGGTGATCGTTGCGCCCAGCGGCGACGTGATCGTCACGCCGACAAACTTGCGGCCGTTTTCGAACGGAACCGGCTTGTTGGCCAACGCCAGGTCCTGTTGCAGGCCGGTCACGTAGATGTAGCCGGTCTGCGGGCTGTAGGACATGGGGCTGAACTCGGCGCCGCCACCGGCGGTCGGTCGCAGCACGACCGGCACGTCCCAGAACGGGGTGAAAATACAGCCGGTCAGCGGGAAATCGGCAATCGGCTCGCCACACTGATCGACGAACGAGTCACCCACGGGGATTGGCTGCGTCGCCGCGGTGTTCTGGCGTGGCTCCTGTGGGACCGGCGTCTCAGTGATGCCGACGAGAGGCTGACCGTTGGTGCGATCCAACAGATAGCACCAGCCGGTCTTGCCGCACTGGAAAAGACCCTTCCGCGCGGTGCCGTTGTAGGTCTGGTCGAACAGCACGACCGGGCTCGGCGCATCGAAGTCCCAGATATCGTGGTGGACTTCCTGAAAGTGCCACTTGTAGGCGCCAGTCTTGAGATCGAGCGCCACGATGGACGCCGAGAACAAACTGTCGCCAGGCCGAGTGTCACCATTCCACGGGCCGGCGTTGCCGGTACTGAAGTACATCAGCCCCAGATCGGGATCGATGGCCGGCGCCTGCCACACGGTGCCGCCACCGTGCAGGTAGGCAAAGCCGTCATTGGGCCAGGTATCGCCGCCGAACTCGTTCGGCGCTGGAATGGTGTAGAAGCGCCACAACTCGGCGCCGGTGTTGGCATCCAGTGCATAGACGCGACCGCGCACGCCGTTCTCACCACCGGACATCCCCGTAAAGACCATGCCGTTGTAGTAGCGAGTCGCGCCGGTGATGCTGTAGCCGTCGTGGTAATCCTCGAGCTGCGTCCGCCAGGCGATTTTGCCCGTCTTCTGGTCGAGCGCGACGAAGCTGCCGTCGAGCTGGCCTGAATAGATACGGCCCATGCCCGCGGCAACGCCACGGTTATCCCAGCCGCAGCAGATCAAGTCGTTGATCTGAGGAATGTCGGAGTTGTATTCCCAGATCTTCTTGCCCGTCTTACCGTCAAGCGCATAGATGTCGTCGTTGCCCGTCGGGACGTACATCACCCCGTCAACGACCAGTGGATCGGCCTCAAACTTGTACTTGGCGCCACGCCCAGAGCCCAACCGGGTCATCCAGGCGCCCTTCAGGCTGGCGACGTTGCTGGCGTTGATCTGATCGAGCGTCGAGTAGCGCTGGTTCAGTGTCGCGCCGCCGTACGTGATCCAATCCTTACCGGCCGCCTTGGTGCTGGTGAGATCCGCGTCGGACGGCCGCGTGGTTGGCGCGGCCTGCGCGAATGTGCTGCCCGGCAGCAACGTGAGCCCCAATGCGACAGACGCTATGACACGTCCAAACCGACGACCGTTCATGCTCAGCTTCCCGTGAGGCAACTGGGATAACAGCGTCATTGAACGATCACCTGGCCGATCATCCACGGGTGGGGCCCGCAGTTGTAAACGAAGGTCCCAGCAGTGCTGA
>DASYKL010000006.1:0-2731 GCA_035995405.1 Chloroflexota bacterium | reverse complement strand
GATCGGGGTGAGCGCCGGCACGGTCCACGTCGGCGGCGAAGATATGTCCGGGCTGCCGCCAGAGCAGATGGTGCGGCGCGGAATTTCATACGTGCCACAGGTCGCGAACGTCTTCCCGTCGCTCAGCGTGCGTGAGAATTTAGAGATGGGCGGATATGTGCGCAAGAGCGGCGTGCGCGAACGGATCGAGCAGATGTTCGACATCTTTCCGGACCTGCGATTGGCGTCCAAGCGACCGGCGCGAACACTGAGCGGAGGTCAGCGAAACATGCTGGCAATGGCCCGTGGCCTGATGGTCGACCCGCGGGTCATGCTGCTCGACGAACCAACGGCCGGCTTGTCACCGCGATTTGAATCAACCGTCTGGCAGCACATCTTGAAAGTTCGTGACACGGGTGTTGCGATGGTCGTCGTGGAGCAAAACACACGGCGAACGTTGACCCATGCCGACCACGCGTATCTTCTCACGCTCGGGCAGAACCGGTTGGACGGTTCCGGTCGCGACCTGCTCGAGGACGAAGAAGTAGTGGCCCTCTACGTCGGCAAGGCGTCGTGAGCCTGGCGATCAAACTGGGAGGTTCGGGGACATGTGGAATCGACTGAAGCTCGGCAGCAGCGCGTTCTGTAGCGCGCTGCTGGTACTGAGCACGGCGTGCGGTGGCGGTGCACCAGCGGCCACGTCCGGCAGCGCGACGAGCGTGAGCTCCGGTGCCACCGCTGCGTCGGCCGCGGCCACCGCCGTGCCAAAAGTTGTCGCCGCGGCACCGACGGTGGCGCCGACGGCCGTCGCCGCCGCTGCAACGGCGGTTTCCGCCGGTGCTACAGCAGTGGTCGCCGCGGTAACGGGTGGCGACCTGCACATCGCGATCGTTCATCCGTTCACGGGCAAGTACGCCGGCGTCGGAGCGGCAGCGATTGAGGGAGCACAAGCCGCGGCCTCGGCAATCAACGACGCCGGCGGTGTGCTCGGCCGCAACGTGGTCATCGACCAGGTCGACACCGTTGGTGATCCGGCGGACGCGGTGCCTGCGCTGAACAAGGAGTTGAGCGTCAACAAACCGGCGGCCGTGGTCGGTCCAGGTGGACTGGAGATCGGCGCGCTGCAGCCGATTCTCGATCGCAACAAGATCCCGTTCATGCTGCAAGCTGGCAACACCGCCTTCGACAAGACCGACGATCCCTACCTGTGGCGAGCCAATCCATCTGATTCGCAGTTGGGCGTGGCGATGGCGCTGTACGCGGCCAAGAAAGGCTACAAGAAAGCGGCGCTGATGTTCTCAACAATTGAGTCAGCCCAGACGCTGAAAGAGCCGATCACCGCGACCTTCACCAAGCAGGGTGGCACCATTGTCAATGACGTCAATCTGTCACCCGGCCAATCGTCGTATCGCTCCGAAGCTCTGAAGATCATCAATTCCGCACCGGACGTCATCTTCAGTCAGATGGAGCCAAGTACCGCGGCGCCGCTGTTTGGCAACTTTAAAGAACTCGGCGGACTGACAATTCCGATTGTCGGCAGCGACATTACGGCGGGCAGCGACTTCATAGACGCGGTCACTCCGGCCGCGGCGCACGAGGTACTCGTGTCGGCCAATGGCGCGGATGTCAGTGGCGCGGCGTCCGACACCTTCAAGCAGTATTACGCCAAGCTCTATACCCACCAGCCACTGGCGGATGCCAATTACGCGTACGACGCCACCATCATTCTGGCTCTAGCGATGACCAAGGCCGGCGGTATTGACGGACAGCAAGTCGCCGCCGCGATTCCGCAGGTCTCGAGCGCGCCAGGCGGCCAGGCGATCACCAACTACAAGGATGGCGTAGCGGCGCTCAAAGCGGGCAAGCCGACTAAATATGAAGGCGCCGCTGGACCATACGACTACAACGACCAGCACAATGTGTTCGGCGCATTCGACATCGTCCAGGCCGATGCGACCAGCGGCAAGCTGGGCACGATCATGACGTTGTCTGCCGAGGAGTTGAAGGCCGCCACTGTCACGCCCTGATCGACGGCCCGGCGTCGACGACGTTTACACCACCCTGCGCGAGGCAATTGTCGCCGGCCGCTTGCGACCTGGCGACCGCCTCGCGGAGGTCCAGCTTGCCCGCCAATTCGACGTCAGTCGCACTCCCGTCCGCCAGGCGATTTTCCGTCTGGAGGCCGAACGGTTTGCCGAACGACACGAGCAACGCGGGCTGATCGTCCGTCGCATACCGGCGCACGAAGTCGAAGAGGTCTACACGGTGCGGGCAATGCTCGACGGTCTCGCGGCGCGTCTGGCAGCAACGGCAGCCCGCCCCGCCGACCACGCCCGGCTACGCTGGCTCAACGATCGGCTGGCCGAAGCCGCGGTGCGAACGGACTACCCGGCGCTGGCTGAGCTGAACATCCAGTTCCACGAAGCGCTGTGCGAAGCGGCGCAGAACAGCATGCTGCTGCATTTCGTCCGTCAATTACATGATTGGGTGCGTCGGTTTGGGGCCACGACCTTCGCCGTGCCCGGGCGGGCCCAGCTGGCCCTCGCCGAGCACCTCTTGATCATCGAGGCGATCGAGGCCGGCTCACCCGACGACGCCGAACACCGCGCTCGCGCACACATGGCCAGCGCGCACCAGGCGCGCGGGGTGCTCCTCGCCAGATAGGCTCATAGCCTATGGAGCGCAGCACCCCGCGCCGCATTCTGACGACCCATGTTGGTAATCTGCCGCCGCCCGCTCGGCTCACCACGAC
>DASYKL010000005.1:0-6535 GCA_035995405.1 Chloroflexota bacterium | reverse complement strand
CTCGGCACAGACGATCAGGGCCGCGACGTACTCTCACGCGTCCTGTACGGCGCGCGTGTGTCGTTATCGGTCGGGCTGATCTCGGTCGCCATCGGTGCGCTGATCGGCGTCTCGATCGGCTTGGTCGCAGGCTACGCGGGCGGGCTTGTCGACTTGCTGCTGATGCGCGTGATCGACGCGTTGCTGGCGTTCCCAGCCCTCTTGCTGGCAATTTCAATCACGGCTGCACTTGGCCCGCAGATTCAGAACGCGATGGTCGCTATTGGCGTCGTGTCGGTGCCTGTCTACGCACGATTGACCCGCGGGGCGGTGCTGTCGCTCCGTGAGCGCGAGTACATCACCGCGGCGCGGGCGATCGGCGTGACGCCTGGTCGGATCGCGCTGCAGCACATCCTGCCGAACATGGCCAACACACTCATCGTGCAAGCCACGTTGACGACGGCGTTCGCCATCCTGCAGGAAGCTGTCTTGTCCTTTCTGGGTCTCGGCGCTCAGCCGCCAGCGCCGTCCTGGGGCCAGGACATCAGCTACAACCAGCGCTACATTGCCAATCTGATCTGGTGGGGCACGGTCGCGCCAGGTGTTGCGATTTTCCTCGCCGTGTTCGCGTTCAACTTCCTCGGCGACGCGCTACGCGACTGGCTCGACCCGCAGTTCCGCCGTCGGGCTTGAGTACTGACCCCCTTTAGCAACTTTAGCGACCCATGACGTAGGCCACCCGGCCGCGCGGCGAGGCTGCGCCGCTGAGCACGCCGTTCTGCTCCCGCGCCACGGCCGTCACCTGGCCGTGGCTCCACGGGCCATCAATCTCAACGCGGTGACCTCGGTCGGTCAGGTCGCGACGAACGTCTTCGGCTATCCGCGCTTCGATGCGAACGCCACCTGGCTGGGACTCGTGTGGAAAGAACGAACCAGGGAAGTGGGTGCTCTGGACCGTCGGTGCGTCCAGGGCCATTTGCAGGTCCATGCCGAAGTCGACGACGTTGAGCAGGAATTGCAGCGACCACTGGTCCTGCTGGTCGCCGCCCGGCGTACCAAATGCCAGCCATGGCTGGCCGTCGCGCAGTGCCAGCGACGGTGACAACGTCGTCCGCGGCCGTTTGCCAGGCACGAGGGAGTTGGCGTGCTTCTCGTCCAGATAGAACATCTGGCCACGCGTGCCCAGCGGGAAGCCGAGACCCTCGACCACTGGCGACGAGCCAATCCAGCCACCGCTCGGTGTTGCGGCGAACAAATTGCCCCAGCGATCCACGGCGTCGACATGGGTCGTGTCGCCGCTGATGACTGGCCAGCGATTGCCTACGCCAGCGCCGCTCATCGCCACGGCGCCTGGTCGCTGCTCGAGGCTCGCGCGGCGCTCGTCGACCATCTCGCGGCGCTCGGCAGCATACTCGTCTGAGAGCAGCAAGCCCAGCGGCACAGCGGTGAATTCGGGGTCGCCATAATACCGTTCGCGGTCGGCAAACGCCAGTTTGGCGCACTCGAGGTAGATGTGCAGGTAGTCGGCTGAGTTGTGGCCCAGGCTGGCCAGATCCCAGCCTTCGAGCAACTTCAACTGCTGCAACAGGACAGGCCCCTGGCTCCACGGGCCGCACTTCAGGACATCCACGCCGCGGTAGGTAACGCGCACCGGATCTTCGATCTGCGTGCCCTGGCGGCCATACGCCGCGAAGTCTTCGAGAGTTAACAGGCCGATGTGGGCTTGGCCGCTGCCGTCCAGAAACGCGTTCTGGCTACTGAATTCGACGGCTCGTTGGGCCACCGGTCCCTGGTAGAAGGCATCGATCGCCGCCTGGATCGACGCTTCACGGCCGCTACCCGCCGCGCGCAGGCTCGCGTCGATCATGCCTTTCATGGTCCGCGCCCAGTCAGGATTGCGGATCAGCGCGCCCTCATCGGCCACCTGGCCGCCAGGGAGGTAAATCGCGGCCGATGTGGGCCATTCGGTGAGGAACCGCTCGGCCACCTTGGTGACGCCGTTCTGCAGCGCGGCGTACATCGGGAAGCCACCTTCGGCCATGTCGACGGCTGGGCCGAGCACCCCAGCCAGCGACGCCGTCCCAAACTGCTGCAGCGCCGTGCACCACGCGCCAAACTGGGCCGGCACCGTCGCCGGCAGAAAGCCGTCGGAGGGGATCAGCGAGATGCCTCGCGAGCGAAACCACTCGATGGTCGCGGCCCGTGGCGCCCAGCCCTGACCGTTGATGGCCACACTGCGGTTCTGGCCAGCCAGGTGGATGAGAATGGGTGCCTCGCCGCCGATGCCGACACTTTGTGGCTTGAGCAACGCCAACGCAAAGCCGGCAGCGACGCCAGCGTCGACGGCGTTGCCGCCCCGCTCAAGTTGCTGCAGGCCGACGGCCGCCGCCAGGTAGTGGCCCGCGGCGACCATCCCGAGCGTGCCCTGGAGCACGGGACGGGTAGCGAAGGGGATGGGTTTCGTCTCGCCAATCGCGCTGCCGTGCGCGTCAAACTCGGCGCCAAAGGTAGGGGCGGTATGTGTCATGACTGTGGTGAAACTCAGCCATGACGGTAGCACCGCCGCGGCTCGCTGTGGATGGCGATCGGTGTGCCGACATCGTCCCCATTGAAGAGGCTCCTGTCATAAATGCGGCTGACATTCATCTGTTTGAGGTCTGTGGGCTAGCGGCCGGCGCTGACGAAGAGTTCGACCTGGGCGTTGCGGGCCATCACGGTGCCCGCCCGGGGGTTGGTCTCGATGGCCACATCGGCCGGGATGCGTGGGTCGCGCCGCTGCCGCTGGACGACGCGGAAGCTGCTGTTCTGCAGGGTCCGCACGGCCTGGTCGCGGGGCATGTTGGCGATGTCGGGCAGGGCGGTCGAACCGTTGCCGACGATGATCGTCACGGTGCCGCCTGCTGGCAATGTCGTGCCAGCGTCAGGCTGCTGGTCGACGACGACGTCCTTTTCGACATTGGCGTTGACGCCACGCACCGTTGCCGTCAGCCCGTCGGCCTTCAGCGCGGCCTGGGCCTGGTCCAGGGTCTTACCACGCAATTGGGCGACGGCAACGGCGCGCGGCGTCGGCGGGCTAGTTGGCGCGGCAGTCGCAGTCGGTGGTGGTACGGGCGTCGCGGTGGCCGGCTGGGGTGTCGGTGAGGCAACAGGCGTGGCCGAAGCCTCAGCGGTAGGCGTGGCGGGCTGAGCTGTATTGGTCGCCGCGACGGCGGGCTTGGCGGGCGCCGTTGGCTTGGCCACAGCCGTCGGTGCTGACGTGGGACCGGCTGGCGTCACACCTTCGCGGCTGAGCGTAGCCAGCCCGAAGAACCCGGCGCCGAGCGCGACCAGTACCGCGGTCATAGCCAGGAGTAAGGCGAGCACGCCGCCACTCGCGCCGCGGGCCCGCCGCGGCCGAGCGGTTCGCCTGGCGCCCGCGCCACCCGCAGCGGCAGCGGCAGCGGAACGACCTCTCGCGTCGAGCGGCCCGGCGGGGGCAGGTGCCGGTGCGACAGCACGGCCGGTCGACCCGTGAGACTGCGCCGGTACGATCGGCAGGCGCTGGGTTGCGCCGCCGCGTTCGCCACGTAGCTCGGCCGCGACGGCGGCGGCTGTGGCAAAGCGCTGCTCGGGTTGCTTGGCCAACGAGCGCATGATGACCCGTTCCACGTCGGGCGCCAGGTGCGCGTTCAGTGCCCGCGGTGCCGCTGGCGTTTCCTCAACGTGTGCCAGCGCAATGGCCAGATCAGTTTCCGCCTCGAACGGTACCCGTCCAGTGGCCATCTCATAGAGCACTGCCCCGAGGCCGTAAATATCCGATTGCGGCAGAGCAGGCTTGCCGCGCACCAGCTCGGGGGCGAGATAGTGCACCGAGCCCATAACCGCTCCCGTGCGGGTCAGGCCGTTCGACGTGCTCATCGCCTGAGCGATGCCGAAGTCCGTCAACCGCGGACGGCCGTCCTCACCTAACAGAACGTTCTGTGGTTTGACGTCGCGATGGATGATGCCGCGGTGGTGCGCATAGTCCAGCGCGCCGGCCAACGCTGCGCCAATCGAACGCAGCTCGGCGTCTGACAGCGGCGCCGCGCGACGGATGCGATCTTTGAGGTTGCCACCATCGACGAGCTCCATCACGATGAACGGCAGGTGTGTCTCGCTGTCCTCGCCGACGTCGTAGATGGAGACGATGTTTGGATGGCTCAGCCGTGCGGACGCTCGAGACTCGCGGCTAAATCGCTCCAGAAATTCCGGGTCGCCACCGAACTGGGGCTGCAGAAGTTTGACCGCGACGCGGCGGTCGAGCAGCGCGTCCTCCGCCTCCCAGACCGTGGCCATACCGCCGCGGGCGATTTCGCGGATGAGTCGGTAGCGCCCGCCAAGAACGCGCCCGGTGCCCTGGACGCTCACAAGCGACTGACCTCTTCGTCCTTGTCGATCACCAGGTCGCCGTGGCGCCGGCGAATTTCGCGCAGGGCATGGGCTAGTACCAGGTTGATGAACGCACCACCGACGAGAATGTAGATCGGCAAAAAGAGGACGGTCAGAAAACCGAGCCCAAGCAGCACGATAAGCACAACGAACGTGTAGCCGAAATGGCCCAGGGCGACAAACGCCGCTCGCTTATAGAGGTCGACGAGTCCCGGCGCGACAACATGGACGCTCAATGGCAACAAGTAGATGTGCAGGCTCAGCCAGAACAGTGTGCCGTACAGCCACAGGATGCTGGCAAAACGAAGCCAGTCGGAAGCGACCGTCGCGTAAAAGATCACGTTCCAGACGAGTGCGACCAGGACGATCACGCTGACCAGGCTGCAGCGCAGCGCCAGTCGCCAATGCGAGCGCAAGGTCTCCCTGAAGTGCGCAAAGCGAGGCAGATCAGCACCGGCCGCCACGCGCGTCAGCCCAGCCAGAGCGACATTGCCTGGCGTCGGCAAAAACGGCATCAGCCAGGCGATCAGCACGATCAGCCACTGCACGCCGCCGTTGTCTTCGGAGCCCGGCTGGGGTTGGCCGAGCATTGGCGCCAGGGGCAGGCTGACGAGGAAGAGGACCAGGCCTATCGGCAGGTTGAGCGCGACGGCAGCCAGGTTGCCGGCTACCAGCGGTAGGGTGTCTTCGTACAGCCCAATCAGAGCCGTCCACAGCGTGCGGGACGCCGCCATGCGGCAGCATTATTACCATTCCGCGCCACACCGGGCGCGATTGGGGTCATCGCGAACCATTTACACTGGCCGCGGTGGCGGCGCCTGTGTTGATCATGCTGGTCGGACCGCCGGGGACCGGCAAAAGCCGGTTGGCACGTCGATTCGGGGCAGCGCTCAATGCGCAGGTCGTCGAAACCGATCGCGTTCGGAAACAGTTGTTCGCCGAACCGCGTTACACCGGCGGCGAGCACGCGGCGGTCTATGGCTGGTGCCACGCATTGCTGCGTTCGACCCTGGTCGTCGGCCGGACGGTCATCTTCGACGCGACCAATCTCGAAGAGCGTCAGCGGCGCAAGGTTTACGACATCGCCGATCAGACGGGCGCTCGGCTGTTGATCGTCTGGGTGACCTGTCCCTCGCCGATCGTGCAGGAGCGGCTGTTGCGGCGCCGCGATGCGCGCGATGAGTTCGACCTGTCGGATGCCGACTGGTCGGTCTATCTTGATCTGCGCCGCAAAGCCGAGCCGATCCGCCGTCCGCACCTGGTCATCAACACCAGCGCGAGCTTTGAAACGCTCTATGCTCGCCTGGTCGCCCGCATGGACGAAGCCTGAGTCACACTTCAGCGCGCGATCGGCAGGTTCAGACCGAACAGGCTCGTCAGTACGAACAGTGCAGCCAGCAGGACGAAGCCGACGAGCATAGCCAGCACGCCGGCCAGGAAAAAGCCACAGCCGAATTTGAAGCCGTCGCCGATATTTACGGCGAGTGGCACGTAGAGCACTTCCTGCTGCATGGGGTTCGCGGCGCGCGCAATCACAGGCGGCTCTGCGACGCTGTCGCTTTCGGGAAGCGGCAGCGCTGGCTCAACAGGCGCGGGAGGCGTGCTCGGGGGCGTCGGCAGCTCGATGGGCGCCGTACGCCCCTGCTCTTCCGGCTCGATCGTCCTATTGTAGCCGGGCTACTGCACTTGAGCGTGCGCGTGGTAGCTCGAACGAACCATCGGCCCACTCTCAACGTGGCGAAAACCGAGGCCCTTGGCGAACGACCTGTACTCTTCGAACTCGTCTGGCCTGACATGGCGCTCGACCGGCAGATGCCGCAGCGTCGGCCGCAGGTATTGCCCGACCGTCAGGACATCGACGTTGTTCGCCCGCAGGTCCGCAAAAACCGTCAGTAACTCTTCATGTGTCTCGCCAAGGCCAACCATGAGACCCGACTTGGTCGGGATGCGCGGGGCAAGCTCTTTCGCTCGCCGCAACAGCTCGAGTGACTGGCTGTAGATTGCCCTGGGTCGCACCCGCCGGTAGAGACGCGGAACAGATTCCAGGTTGTGGTTCAGGATGTCTGGCCCGGCTGCCATGACCGCGGCCAGGGCCGCCCAGTTGCCCTGGAAGTCGGGGATCAGCACCTCGACGCTGAGGCCCGGATCG
>DASYKL010000004.1:0-4438 GCA_035995405.1 Chloroflexota bacterium | reverse complement strand
GTCGTTTGCTTCGCGGACTGTGGTCTGCACGCACACCTCAGCGGTGACGCCAGCGACGAGCAAGCTGGTGATGCCGCGATTGCGCAGCATGGCTTCGAGGTCGGTGGCGTAAAACGCGCCTTTGCCAGGCTTATCGACGATGGGTTCGCCAGGCAACGGTGCAAGCTCATCGATGATGTCGTGGCCGTACTCGCCGCGGATGAGGATACGTCCCATCGGTCCGTGGTCGCCGATGACGCTTCGCAGACGTCCGCGAGCGATCTTGGCTGGCGGGCAATCGGTCAGGTCGGGGCGATGACCTTCGCGGGTGTGGACGACAAGCAGGCCGTGGTCGCGGGCGGCTTGCAGCACGCGTTGGGTGGGCTCGACGGCGGCCTGCAGGAGCGACACGTCGTTGCCGAGGGCCTCGCCAAACCCGCCGGGGTAAACGAACTCGCGCTGCATGTCGATGACGATCAGCGCTGTGCACGGCACGTCAAAGTCGAAGTCGTAGGGGTCGGCGGTGACACGCGGCATAGGTTGTGTCTTCAGTCCTCTCGATCGTGCGTAATGTGCGTGCCACCTTTTCCCTGCACGGCCAACAATAGGTTGCCGAGCGAGGTAATGACCACCTCGCGGCCGCCGCGGTCGAGAAAGTCGATCGCGGCGCGGATCTTCGGCCCCATGCTGCCTTCGGGAAATTCGCCCGCCGCGAGATAGGCCCGCGTCTGGGTTAGCGTCAGCCGATCCAGCTCGCGCTGCCCGGGTTGCTGGTAGTGCACCGCGACGCGGTCGACGCCTGTCGAGATCGCCAGCAGCGGCACACCGAGACTGGCGCCCAGATAGGCAGATGCGAGGTCCTTGTCGATGACCGCTTCGACACCGCGATAGATGCCTGGCTCGATTTCGACCACCGGGATGCCGCCTCCGCCAGCGGCAACAACCACGAACCCGGCGTCGAGCAACATCCCAATCGCATCGGTTTCGACGATCCGCACAGGTGACGGCGAGGGCACGACGCGGCGATACCCTCGCCCGGCGTCTTCAACCATGTGCCAGCCATCGTTGGCCCGGCGAGACGCTGCCTCGGCGGCCGAAAACGGCGGCCCGATGGGCTTGGTCGGCCGACCGAATGCCGGGTCGCTGGCGTCGACTACCGTCTGGGTCAGGACAGTGACGACCTGCTCGCGCAAGCCGCGCCGAGCAAATTCGTTCACCAGGCTGTTATTGACGATGAATCCCACGCCGCCTTCGGAGTCGGCCACGCACATGTCCAGCGACAGACGCGGAATGAACGGCAAGCCCTTCAAGAGCTCCGAACGAAGCAAGATGAAGCCGACCTGCGGACCATTGCCGTGCGTGACCACAACGCGCCAGCCATCTGCCACCAGGGCCGCGATCTGCGTTGCCGCGGCACGGGCGTTGACGAACTGCTCGTCGATGGTGCCTTGCTGACCGGCGCCAATCAACGCGTTACCGCCGATAGCTATGACGGCGCTGCGCGTTCGATCACCAGTCACCTGAATTGCCAGCGCATGCTACTAAGCTCAACCGCAGATGGTGGTCTGCTAGGCGAGCTGTTCGGCCAGCCAGGTGACGATAGTCGGCAGGGCCCGCGGGCCGCCCATGTGGGCTTCGTTGCCGAAAAAGCGGGCGGTCTTGGGACTGCCGTGCTCGAGCAGCAGGTGAAGGTCCTGAATGGGAAAAATCGTATCGGCCGTGCCGTTGACCAGGAGCAGCGGCGCGCTCGGCTGATCGAGGATGCCAAGGGTCTGCAAGGACAGGGTCGGGGCGATCGTCAACCAATCCTCGTACGACTGGCCGCCGAACGCCGACGCGAGCGTCTCGGCTAGCTCGAACGGGTACTCGCCCGTCTGCGCCAGCTCTATCCAGGCCGGCTGAAACGCTACATGGGCTGGACCGCCATGGTCGACCGCGGCCTTGATGCGGTCCTTGTGGGTGTGGGCGAGTTTGGCGGCCCAATAGCCGCCAGTGCTGGCGCCGTGCAGCGCAACGCGGTTGGCGTCCAGGTCGGGCCGCTCGGCCAGCCAGTCGAAGATGGCAGTCCACATGCGCTCCGCATCGGTCGAGCCGTCGAGTGGCGCATCGCCGACGCCGGGCATATCGACGGCCAGACTGGCCAGGCCAGCATGCAAGTACGGCTCGGCGCGACGCTCCTCTTTGAATGAATCGATGCCACCCCACTGCACAACGACAGCTGGCGGCTCCTTGCCAGGTGGCTTGCGGAGGTCGGCGATGATGAACTGGCCTTCGTCGGGGCGGCCCGTGAACGGAATCCAGACCCGCTCGAGCGGTGGCTCGAACCAGTACCCTGCCTTCAGGTACATCTGCTGCGAGGCGCGATAGGCCTCCCGCTTGGCGACCGAGTTCGGCGCCGGGTAGCGCGCGACGCGCCAGTACTGATAGGCACGCAAGTAGTTTTCGGCGGCCGTCTTGCTATCACCGCTACGTTCGGCTGTCGCCGCGGCGGCCTGGTGGGGCTCCGCCAACGCGCTGAAGGCCTCAACCCAGGCTTGGGGCTCGACACTGTGCAGGTTGTCGAGCGTTGCAGCGATAAGGCCAGGGTCGGCGCCATCGGCGAAGGGGTTTGTGGCGTGTTGTGCACGCAGCGTTAGGAGAAGCCGGACTTCCTCGAAGGCCCTCGGTTGTGCCATCGCCTATGAGAGTACGACCGTGTCTACGGCAGCGTCGCCAGAAAGCTCTGAATGCCCTCATAAAGACCGTGGGCCAACTTATCGGGGTTGCCAATGAGTAGCTGCCGATCGGTCGGACTGGTGAGGTAGGCCATCTCCAGAATCGCCTGCGGCACCCCAGGCGCTACGGCGTGGCAGTACCGCCGTGAGTTGAAGGCGTAGTAGTAGCGCATCCGCAAGCTGATGTGTTCGTCGTCCCGCGGCAACTCGGTCGCACTCCCGTACACCTGGTTGAGCGTCTCGACCAATCGGTCATCGACATCAGGCAGTGAGCTGAACCCGGGCCGGGCGACTTTGAAACCATGCGCCTGGCCCGCCGGGTCGCCATCGGCGTGCAACGCGATGAACGCATTGGCCCGATAGCGCGGCGGGATCGTCGACGGCAGCACGTCCACTTGCACACCTGACGCTTCCAGGAGCGCGGCGGTGCGCTGGGCGACGTCGAGGTTGACTTCCCATTCCTGCTTGCCGCCGCCGACCGCGCCGCCCTGCAGGCGTCCGAGCTCCGGCGGGACCTGGTCGGTGAGCCAGTGACCAGCTTGCAGGCCGACGCGCTTGGGACCAGGCGGATCGTACAGCGGCGCAGGTGCGAGCGGAGTACGGAATGAGCGGAAGAAGTCCTGCGAGCGTGCCGAGCCCGGGGCGGGTAGCGGGTCGGGACGGGCAGTGCCATCGCAGGCAGGATCCGCGGCTGGGTCTGCTCCAGCGGCGGTGCCGGGGACGGTGCCATCAGAGAGCGCCGCGGCGTCGGCGGGCGGATCAGGGACGGCGGTTGGGTCTAGCGGTTGCGTCGCGACGCTCGCGGCCACCTGGCCAGGTGTGGCGACAGGCAGCGTGGTCTGTTGCACTTGCGCGGCCGTGGCTTGCGGCGTGGCGGCTTGGACGGCCGACAGCGCTGGCGTGGCCAATGGGTCTGCAGCAGTAGTCGCTTGCGGCGTAGTGGCCGGCCGTTGGGCGGTGGCGGCTAGCGGTTGAGCCGTCGCGCCGGCGGCCTGTGGCGTGGCTGCCGCCGCTGGCGGCAGCGTTGCAGGAGTTACGGCGGCGCTTGGCGGCCCGCCGGGCGCAGCACTGCACCCAACCACGAAAAGACTCAGCCAGAGCGCGCCTGTCAGGCGCCTACGCGCAAACACGTTGCGGCGGAGCGTAAGCCCCGCCGCCGCACGCGTGCCACTTATTGGGTCGACGCCGACAGGCTCGTCTTCGCTGCCCGCGCGGAAGCCGTCCGCAGCCCACGGCTCAGCGCCAGCGCGCCGTTGGCGGCCAGGACGCCGAAGAGCAGGTACGCCTGGCCAGCCCCGAGCAATTGCGCCGCGCAAGCCACCGCTGCTGCCAGGCCGCCAATCCAGATCTGCTCGCCGTAGCGGCTGGGCGACGTCGGCGGATCGGTCAGCATGAACAGCGCCAGGAACAGCGCTGCCTGGACGAATGGGGCGCGGAACATCTCCGCGACGCTCGTCGGAGCGGCGAAACCGAGGGCTGCAAAAAGGCCGAAGTACACGAACAAGAAAGACAGGACGAGCGGAAACTTGTTGATGCGATCGACGATCAGCGCACCACCGGCCAGCAGCAGGGCGAGGAAGACCGTCGGCAGGTCGCCACCGGCGCCCCACCAGCTCTGACCCGTCGAGAACAGCGGGATCGAGATGAGCAAGGCCAGGGCGGCCGGATTGAAGAGGTGGCCTCGCTGGGTTCGCAGGAGATATTTGGAGCCGCTGGCGAGCGCGGCGACGTAAAGCGTGATGGCG
>DASYKL010000003.1:0-4082 GCA_035995405.1 Chloroflexota bacterium | reverse complement strand
CGTCGCACGGGATCGGTATCCCCCACGCCCAGAAGCCGCCCGCTGCATCCGTTCTGTGATGGTCGTCAACGAGGCACTCTCCGCCGTCTTCTCGGACCCGGACGAGATCAGCCTGCCGAGCGACGGGATCGCGACGATCACTGTCCGACTCGAGGATGTGCTTGATGCGGTCGACCGGGTGCGGGGGCCGCTGGGCCATGCCCGCTTCGTCGATCTGACGGCTGTTGACCGCCTCAGCCATGAGGGCCGATTCGAGCTTGTCTACCTGTTCTATTCGATCGACCAGCACACCTGGCTGCGTCTCAAGACGCGTACGGATGGTGAGGCGCCGAGTCTGACGCCGCTAATTCCAGGCGCGAACTGGTACGAGCGTGAGCTCTTCGATCTCTTCGGCATCCGTTTTGAAGGCCATCCGAACCTCAGCCGCATCATGCTGCCGGACGACTGGCAGGGCTATCCATTGCGCCGCACCGAGCCGCTCGGCAGCGAGCCTGTCGACTTCACCATCACGCGGAGGGTCTATGGCTCGGATTGAGATAGGAGCTGGGGGCTCAGATTGGGGATCCAGGGACGATTCCCTGCTCACGGTCAACATGGGGCCCCAGCATCCATCGACCCATGGGGTGCTGCGCCTGGAGCTAACCCTCGACGGCGAAGTCGTCGTGCATTGTCGGCCCGTCATCGGCTATCTGCACACCGGCATCGAAAAGACGTTTGAGGCCAAGAGCTACATCCAGGGCGTTGTCCTGACCGACCGCATGGACTACCTCAATCCGCTCGGCAACAACCTGGCCTACGCTCTGTCTGTCGAGACGTTGATGGGCTGCGAGATTCCTGCCCGCGCAACCATGCTGCGTGTCATCCTGGCCGAGCTGACGCGCATCGCTTCGCACCTGATGTTCATCGGCTCGATGGCCCTTGACCTCGGCGCGAGCTCACCGTTCCTGTACGCCTGGCGCGAGCGAGAAAAGATTCTGGATTTCTTCGAGCGCATGAGTGGCGTGCGGATGATGACGTCGTTCATTCGGCCAGGCGGGCTGGTGCGCGATTTACCAGCCGATCTCACTGCCGACATGGCCGCCTTCGTTGAGACCATGCCGGGCTACATCGACAGCTATGAAGAGCTGCTCACGGGTAACCCCATCTTCCTGGAGCGCACCGAAGGCGTCGGCGTGTTGTCGATCGAGGATGCCCTGGCCCTCGGCGTCAGCGGCCCTGCCCTGCGGGCATCAGGGCTCGCCCTCGATATACGCAAAGCCAACCCGTACTGCGGCTACGAGCAGTTCGACTTCGGCATCCCGACCGGTACCGTGGGCGATTGCTTCGACCGCTACCTGGTGCGGGTTGCCGAAATGCGCGAGAGCGTCAGCATCTGTCGACAAGCGCTGCAGAATCTGCCGTCTGGACCCGTCCAGACGTCCGACCGCAAAGTCATGCCACCGCCACGCGAGGAGCTGGCTAAGAGCATGGAAGCGGTCATTCACCACTTCAAGCTGTGGACAGAAGGCATTAAACCACCTGCCGGCGAAGCCTATGTCGCGACCGAGTCGCCTCGCGGCGAGCTCGGTTTTTACATCGTCAGCGATGGCTCGGGACGGCCCATTCGGGTGCACGAGCGGGCGCCTTCATTTGCCAATCTGCAAGCCTTACCCAAGCTGACCGAAGGCGGCGCGGTCGCCGACGTCGTGGCTTGTATTGCCAGTCTGGATCCGATCATGGGTGAGGTCGACCGTTAGTGGCTCTGTCCGAACAGACGCGGGCGGCTATCGACCAGCTGGTCGCGCGCTATCCGGAGCGGCGAACGGCGCTGTTGCCGGCCCTCAAGCTGGCGCAGGCCGATGCTGGCTGGCTGCCTCCAGAAGCAATCGCCGAAGCGGCTGACCTGGTCGGCGTGCCTCACTCGGCGGCCCTCGAGCTGGCCGCGTTCTACACCATGCTGCGCACCGAGCCTGGGCCGCCGACGCGGGTCGTGGTGTGCGCCCAGCTGCCATGCGCGCTCCGCGGCGCCGAAGGCCTGATTCGAGAGCTCACGCATGGACTGGCAGCTCAGATCGCGGCCGGGTCGGTCGAGGTTGAAAGAACCGCCGAATGTTTTGGCGCGTGTCATCGCGCGCCGATGGCTCGCCTGAACGATGCGTATCGCGAAAACCTGGACGCTGACGGACGTCAGCGGCTGATCGCGGAAATAGCGGGCCAATGACGGTCGCGCTCGACTACGCGCCGGTCCTGTTGCCCCACCCCGGACGGCGGACACCCGTCAGCCTGACGGAGTACCGAGCCGACGACGGCTACGCCGGCTGGGCCAAAGCGCTCAAGACCATGACGCCCGAAGAGGTCGTCGAACAGGTCAAAGCCTCGGGCTTACGCGGTCGCGGCGGCGCGGGTTTTCCGACGGGCAATAAATGGGGCTTCATCCCGAAGGCCGTGGGGGCTAAGTACGTCGCCGTCAACGCCGACGAATCCGAGCCGGGTACCTTCAAGGATCGCGAGCTGATCGAGGTCGAGCCGCATCGCGTGATCGAGGGTGTCGCGCTGTGCTGCTACGCCATCGGCGCCGAGACCGCGTTTATCTACATCAGGGGCGAGTACGTCGAAGCGGCCGACCGATTAGAAGCTGCCATCGCTGAGGCCGAAGCGGCCGGCCTGCTCGGACAGGGCTGTCTCGGCACGAGCGTCAACGTCAGGATGCTCGTCTTTCGGGGGGCGGGCGCATACATCTGCGGCGAGGAAACGGCGCTGCTCGAGTCGCTCGAAGGCCGCCGACCGATGCCGCGGTCGCGTCCGCCGTTTCCGGCAGTCGAGGGTCTCTATCGTCGACCAACGGTCATCAACAACGTCGAGACGCTCGCCAACGTGCCAGCCATCATCGATCGCGGCAGCGGTTGGTACAACTCGATCGGCACGCCGCCGCGCAATAGCGGCCCGAAGATCTTCTGTCTGTCGGGGCGGGTCAACCGCCCTGGCAATTACGAGCTGCCGCTGGGCGCCGTCACCATTCGCGAGTTGATCGACGATTACGGCAAGGGCGTCATCGGCGGCAAGGCCGTCAAGGGCGTCCTGACCGCGGGCGTGTCAGCGCCAATTCTCACCGCCGACAAACTGGACACCAAACTCGACTACGACTCCGTGCAGGCCGCCGGCTCGATGCTCGGCTCGGCGTCCCTCATCGTCCTCGACGAAGACACGTGTATCGTCCGCGCCGCGACCCTGATGGAGGAGTTCTTCCGACACGAGTCGTGCGGTAAGTGCACCCCCTGTCGCGAGGGAACATCGTGGCTGTTCAAGATCCTGTCGCGCATCGAAAACGGCCGCGGCGCGCCCGCCGATCTCGAGCTGCTGCTGTCCTTGTCGGGCGAGATTTCTGGGAAGGTCCTGTGCGCGCTCGGTGACTTCGCCACAAGCCCGGTGGTCGCGACGATCAAGCAGTATCGCGCCGAGTACGAGCGCCACATAGAAGATGGAAAGTGCCCGTTCGCGCCATGGTGACCAACCCCCCGTCAGACACCGTCAACGTCACGATCAACGGCCAGCAGATCACCGCCCCCAAGGGGATGCTGCTGGTCGAGGCAGCCAAGCTGATCGGCCTGGACATTCCGGTGTTTTGTTACGAGCCGCGGTTGAAGCCCGTTGGCGCGTGCCGCATGTGCCTGGTGCAGGT
Organism: Chloroflexota bacterium; assembly: GCA_035995405.1. Taxonomy (GTDB): domain Bacteria; phylum Chloroflexota; class UBA6077; order UBA6077; family CF-72; genus CF-72. Next base: position 424 of record DASYKL010000003.1, on the reverse strand, counting down.
CGAAAAACTGCCGCGCTTGCAGACCGCGTGTACGACGCCTGTCGGCGCTGACATGGTCGTCTTTACCAATACGCCTGAAGTTATCGCGGCACAGAACGGGGTTCTCGAGCTACTGCTGGCCAACCACCCACTCGACTGTCCCATCTGCGACAAAGGTGGCGAATGCCCGCTCCAGGACAACACGTTCGCCTATGGCCCGGGCGCGTCACGCTTCACCGAGGAAAAGCGGCACAAGGAGAAGGCGTTCCCGCTCGGCGAGTACATCGTCCTCGATCGCGAGCGGTGCATCATGTGCTATCGCTGTGTCCGCTTCCACCAGGAGATTCCTGGCGATGAAGCACTTGCCGCCGTGTCGCGCGGGATCGACAGCGAAATCGCGACACTCGACGGTGAGCCATACAACTCGCTGTTCGCTGGCAACACG
>DASYKL010000002.1:0-3888 GCA_035995405.1 Chloroflexota bacterium | reverse complement strand
GACCCGCCCAGCGGCAGCGAAGGCGCCATCGGCGTCGTAGCGCTGCATCCCACCGCTCAGCCGCCACATGGCATGATCGATCAGCGCATTGCCAGGACCCGTATCGAATGCCAGCATGGCTGCCCACTGGCCACCCGGTGGAATCCAGGTAACGTTGCCGATCCCGCCGATGTTCTGCACGGCGCGGCTGAGCTGCTCGTCCCCGAACAGCAGCGCGTCGCCCCACGAAGCCAATGGCGCGCCCTGGCCACCGGCGGCCATATCACGCGGACGAAAGTCGGCGACGGTCGTGACGCCGAGACGCTCGGCGATGACCGACGGCTCACCAAGCTGCAGTGTCGAGCGGGTATGCCCGGCGGCGACCTGATGCCAGACCGTTTGACCGTGCGACGCGATCAGGTCGGGCTCGACATTGGCCGCTCTGATCGCCTGGGCAGCAGCCTCCGAAAATGCTTCGCCCAGTAAGACGTTGACCTCGCAGACCTCGTCGATGCGGCTCTCCTCAGGGGAGAACAGCGTGTGAATGCGCTGCCGCAGCGTCTCGTCGATAGCCGATTCGGTGTAGCCCAGCAGCTTCACGTGCAGCGCGTCTTCGTCTGTTGTTACGTCAATGACCGCCGCGTCGATGCCGTCGACGGATGTGCCTGACATCAAGCCGACGACGATCACGAGTCCACGCGGCGAAACAAGGCCAGTGCCCGATGCCCCAGCTGATAATGCCCGCCGACAGCATGCTTTTGGCCAGATGGGCGCGGCGGGTCTGGCTGCTTGGTATCCATCAGCAGCTCCCATTCGCAGCCACCTTCACCGCCGCCATCTGCCAGGGTGAACGTCAGGTCTTCGTGGAAGGCATTCAACAGCAGCAGCAACGTGTCGTCTGAGATGCGGCCGCCTTCTGGCTCGCGCTCGTCGATAGCCTCGCCAGCCAGACGCATAGCGATCGAACGCACTTCGGGGTCGGCCCAGTCGCTATCGACGATCTCTGTACCGTCGAGCTTGAACCACGTCAGGTCTTTGATGTCCGCACCCGGCAGAAACAGACCCTCGAAGTACCGTCTCCGCCGCAAAACGGGATGGGCTTTGCGGAACGCGATCAAGCCGCGTGTGAACTCGGCGAGGCCGCGCTGCTCGTCGTTCAAGTCCCAGTTGAACCAGCTGATCTCGTTGTCCTGGCAGTAGGCGTTGTTGTTGCCGTTCTGGGTGCGGCTGATCTCGTCGCCGCCGAGCACCATTGGTACACCTTGAGCCAACAACAGCACCGCCAGAAACGACCGCTGGCGACGCATGCGCAGCTCGTTGATAACGGGATCTTCAGAAGGTCCTTCCAAGCCGCTGTTCCACGAGTTGTTGTCGTTGGCGCCGTCCTGATTGTTCTCGCCGTTAGCCTCGTTGTGCTTGTCGTTGTACGAGACAAGATCACGCAATGTGAAGCCATCGTGAGCGGTGATGAAGTTGATGCTGCCAGTCGGGCCGCGGCCGCTCAGACGGTACAGATCGCTGCTGCCACTGAGGCGGTAAGCAAGCTCGGCAATCTGGCCGGGGTCACCTTTCCAGAACTTGCGTACATTGTCGCGGTACTTGCCGTTCCACTCGCTCCACAGCACCGGCATGTTGCCGACCTGGTAACCGAAGTCGCCGACGTCCCATGGCTCGCCGATCAACTTGACCCGCGACAGGACAGGGTCCTGGTGAACAATGTCGAAGAACGCCGCGCCCGGATCGTAGCTGTCTGGCTCACGCGCCAGGGTGATCGCCAGGTCAAAGCGGAAACCGTCGACGTGCATCTCGGTCACCCAATAGCGCAAGCTGTCGGCGATCAGTTTGAGGGTCTGCGCCTGGGTCACGTTCAGCGAGTTGCCAGTGCCCGTGAAGTCGCGGTAGTACCGCGCGTTATCGGGCATCAGGTGGTAGTAGATGGGGTTGTCGACACCCCGGAACGACAACGTCGGACCCAGGTGATTGCCTTCCGCACTGTGGTTGTAGACGACGTCCAGAAACACTTCCAGACCGGCCGCGTGCAGCCGCTTGACCATCTCTTTGAATTCGACGATCTGTTGTCCACGGTCGCCGCGAGCGTAGCGTCCGGCTGGGGCGTAGTAGCCGATCGAGTTGTAGCCCCAGTAGTTGGTCAGGCCTTTGTCGAGCAGGAACTTGTCATCGACAAAAGCGTGGACCGGCAGCAGCTCGACGGCTGTCACACCCAGCGATGTCAAATGCTCGACAATGGGTTCGCTGGCCAGTCCGAGATAGGTCCCGCGCAGGTCTTCGGGAACGTCCGGGTGGCGCATGCTGATGCCTTTGACGTGTGTCTCGTAGACGACCGTCTCGCTCCACGGGACATCGGGTGGCCGATCGTCGCCCCAATCGAACTGGTTGTCGACGACAACTGATTTGGGCATGCCGCGCGCCGAGTTGTGGACATCACGAGTGAGGTCTTCGGTGCGGCTGCCGAGCCGATAGGCAAAGATCGGCGCATTCCAATCCACTCGGCCGGCGATCGCCCTCGCGTAGGGATCAATCAGCAGCTTGTTCGGGTTGAAGCGCAACCCCTCGCGGGGCGCATAGCGACCGTGGACCCGATAGCCGTACAGCTGGCCAGGACCGATGCCCTGCAAGTAGACGTGCCAGACATTGCGGGTTTGCTCGGGCAGCGCCACGCGAGCGGTCTCTTTGCCATGGACGTCGTCGAACAGGCAGAGCTCGACGCGCGTGGCGTGCTGAGCGAAGATGGCGAAGTTGGTTCCCTGACCATCCCAGGTCGCGCCGAGCGGGTCCGGCCGCCCTGGCCAGATCGTCAGCGGCATGCGTCGCGGTCGAAAGTCATTCCTCGAAAGGGTAGCCGACGACCGTGCTGGCTCAGCTGCCTTGAACGCGCAGGGCAGCCAGCGGGATCGGCAGCCAGTCGGGCCGATTGTTCAGCTCGTACAGGACTTCGTAGGCCGCCTTTTCGAGCTCGAGCGCAGCCAACGGCGCGGCGAGGTCGTCTGGCCGCAGCGACGGCCGGCCGCGACGGACTGCCTCGTCGTACGTGCCAAGGAATGCCTCGCGGGCGGTGTTGTACCAGCCGGCGGCGCGGCGGAGGCGTGTTGCGTCCGCAACGTCGCCCGACCGTAGCGCCGCGTTGCGGGCGTAGTCGAGCGACCGCAGTAAGCCGGCTACGTCGCGCAATGGTGACCGCTTTTCGCGCCGCACCGCCAATGGCTTGGCCGGCTCACCTTCGAAGTCGATGACCACGAACGAACCATCCTCGCGTTCCAGAATCTGGCCGAGGTGGTAATCCCCATGGTGGCGGGCCTTTTCCGCGCCGATAAGCCCGCGGATGCCATCCGCGCGTTGGAGCAGCGCCTGGGCGTCGACCGTGATGCCGCGTGCTGCCAGCGCGTGGGCGGCGGCTTCAACCTCCTCGTGGATCGCCGCGCGCCATGCCACGACGTCGCTGGCAGATATCGGCTCTGCCGCGAAATCACCGTCACCGGCGGCCAGCGCCAGGTGCATTTCGGCGGTAGTCACACCCAGACGGCCGATCGAGTCCACGCTCTCTGTCGGATCGGCGCCTTCCAGGACGAGTCGCAACCGGTCGAGCGTGGTCGTCCACGCGTCTCCTCGGTTCGGCTCGAACACCTGGAGTAAGGCCAGAGAGGCGATGGCGCCCTGAGGCGAGGTGTAGTCGAGACTGCCAGCGACAGCCGGCGTGCCGCGAAATGTGCTGTGCTCGGTCAGAAACCAGCCGATCTCGACATCCGGATTCGGCCCGAACTGGAGTCGCCTGAACAATTTCAAGATGAGCGCGTCGCCATAGCGTATGGACGTATTGCTCTGCTCACCCACCATCAATCTGATGGGCTCGGTCCGCTCACGTCGCACTGTGCCGAAGAGGTAAGTTGGGCG
>DASYKL010000001.1:0-6366 GCA_035995405.1 Chloroflexota bacterium | reverse complement strand
ACCACGGAACGCCGCCACCTCGGCGTTGTAGTCGCTGAAATTGACGGTCCGCACCGCGTCGACGTAGGGCAGCGGCTTGCCGTCGGTACCCATCTCGTAATAGTCGGGATTACGGACGGCCATGCTCTCCTGACCCTGTTTCCAGTCCTGGAGCATGAACGGTCCGGTGCCGATGGCGGTCTTGCCGAAGTCACCGTCTTGCTCTTTGACTTCATGCGCCAGCATGAAATTCTGGTAGTGGCCGAGCTTTTGCAGGAAGTCGGCATCCGGCTGCTTGAGGTGCAGGATGACGGTGTACGGGTCGGGCTCATCGTGGGTGACGCCTTCCCAGAACGAACGAACGACACTGCCTGCTTTGTGGAACTCGATGCTCCAGGCAACGTCAGCTGAGGTGAACGGCCGACCATTCACGGGTGGCTTGTTGTGCCATTTGACGTTGTCACGCAGTTTGATCGTGTAGGTCAGTCCGTCGGGTGAAATCTCGTAGGACTTCGCCAGCACCGGGACCATGACCGTGTCACCGTAGCGGCACCCGCGAGTCTCAAAGAGGCCCTGGTACACCTGCGGTGCGGGATCGCCGGCGCCTGTCGGGCGGGTTGGATCGAAGAAGTCGATGGATGAGGGTCGAACGATGGTGCCGCCACGTTTGGGTGGATCGGTCGAGCGCCATTGCTCTTTGCCAGGATCACACTGGCTCGCCGGAGTCGCGGCGGAAACGCTGGCGGCGACCGCCGTCGGCTCGACTTTTGGTTGCGCCGCCGCCGGGGCCGGTGTCGGCGCGGGTCCCGGCGCGACCGGCGCCGCCGGTGCGGCGGGTGAGCACGCGGTGGCGGCGAGCATGCCAGCGGCCACACAGCACAGAATAGACTTCAGCGAGCGCATACCAGACCTCCCTTTTGAGAAGCGGATCAGCGTCGACCGCGCAAACGCGGATCGAGTAGATCGCGAACAGAATCACCAAGAAAATTGAAAGCGAGGACCGTTACGCTCAGCGCGACCGCCGGGGCGATGAGCAGCCATGGTGCGGTAACCATGAATTGTCGACCCTGAATGGTGAGCATGCCGCCCCACGTTGCGAGTGGTGGCGGGGCTGCCAGGCCAAGAAAACTCAAGGTCGCTTCGGTGACGATCGCGGTGCCGACGCTCGTCGAAAAGACGATCAACGTGGTCGGGATGACGTTCGGCAGGATGTGGAAAAAGAGGATGCGCAGCTCAGACGCGCCGACGGCTTTGGCCGCCTGGACGTAGTCTTCGCGGGCGACCGTCAGGACGTTGCTGCGAATGACGCGATTGGCGCGCGGGATCTGGGTCGTGCCGATGGCGAGTGCAGTGACGGCCAGGTTGCGTCCAGCGGGTCCGAGACCGGCAACCAGCAGCATGGCCAGGACAATGGTCGGAATGGCCTGCAGAGAGTCCATGATGCGCTGGATGAGCGTGTCGGTCCGGCCGCCGCGATAGCCGCTGAACAGGCCGACGAGGAGGCCGCCGATGGTCCCGATGAGCACGGCGGCGACCCCGATAGCCAGGGAGATGCGAGTGCCATAGATGAGGCGGCTGAAGACGTCGCGGCCGAGGCTGTCGCTGCCAAGGAGGAACGTCGTGCCGTTGGCGCCGGGCGAACCTGGGGGTCGTAGCGCGAAGCGCAAGGCCTGGCTGGTCGGGTCTTGCGGCGCCAGCCATTCCGCGAAGACAGCCGTGACCAGGAGCAGCAAGACGAGAAGGGCGGCGATGACGCCAACGGGCTCACGCCTGGCCGCGCGGGCAAACGTGTTAAGGCGGCTCGGGCGACGCGACGGTGCACTGGGAACAGCCAGCGGCTGGGCTCGTCGGAAACGTGTTGACTCGGTTTGGGCGAGGGCCACGACTCTAGCGGTAGCGGATGCGTGGGTCGAGCCAGCCGTAGCTGAGATCGACGGCCAGGTTCATCACGATGTAGATGAGCAACAGGTAGAGAATGTTGGCTTGCAACTGGGGAAAGTCACCTTTGTCGATAGCCATGAGGGTCAGGCGACCGAGACCTGGCAGCGAGAAGATGTTTTCGAGGACGACGCTGCCGCCGAGCGTAAAGCTAACCTGCGTCCCGAGCAGCGTGATGACCGGGATCAGGCAGTTTTTCAGGGCGTGTCGTGAGATCACCACACGCTCAGGCAGGCCTTTGGCGCGGCCCGTGCGAACGTACTCGTTTCGCAGCACGTCGAGCAGCGTGGAGCGGAGGATTCTCACTTGTACAGCGGCCACACCGACGCTCAGCGCGGCTAACGGCAGGAGCATCTGGACGACGTGCGTTGGCAGATTTTCCCACGGTGTTTTGTAGCCGACGGGTGGCGACCAGCCCCACAGGATGGACGGCGTCACCAATAACACCGTCGCGACGACAAAGCTGGGGATGGACAGGCCGACGACGGCAATCAGGCGCAGCAGATAGTCCAGCCAGGTGTTGTGGTGGACTGCCGAGAGAACGCCCATCGGGATGCCGATGAGCAATGCCAGGCCGAGGGCAACGAAGGTGATCTCCAGGCTGACGGGGAGGGCCTGCATGATGTTGTCGACGACGGGTCGGTTGGACATCCAGCTGGAGCCGAGGTCGCCGCGGAGGGCACCCCACAGCCAGTTCAGGTACTGAAGCGGGAGTGGCAGGTCGAGGCCGAACTCGTGGCGGAGCTGGGCTTTGAGGACGGGGTCAGCGGCGGCAGCGCCTTCGGACAGGCTCTGTTCGATCAAATCGACGGGGGCCAGGATCCGTAGCGAGAAGAAGATAATGGCCGACCCGCCGATCAACGCCGGCACCGAGGAGAGCAAACGGGAAAGGACGTAGCTCAGCACGGCAGCACCATGTGACCGCGAGTCCATGGGTTGGTCATGAATCGGATGGCGCTGGGCAGACGATCACCAGGTATCTCTCGTGCTGCGCGTGGACCGCATCGGCGTTGCGACGTGCTTTACGCGGGGACGACCTGTTTGACCAGCGTTTCGGTCGCCTCGAGCCAGTTTGCGCCGTTCGGCAAGGTCAGCTGGACACCGCGACGGCGGTAGGCTTCCGGTTGATCGAGCCCGGGCGGCAACGTCGACTCATCCTTGTAGGCGCGAACGGTTTCGAGCAGCTTGCGACGCACCCGAATAATCATCGCGTCGGCTGACCCGAGGTGTTCGATGCTGCGATCGAGGATCGCGCCCATCGTTTCTTGAATCGCACCATCCTGCAGCGGATTGGACTCATCCAGGCCGGTGTAGTTGACGGTCTTCTGTCGCTGGCGGTCGATGCCGTAATCGTTAGCCGCATTTTCACCGAAGATCCAACGCGAGAGCGCATTACTCGTCTCCGGCAGGAACCCGGCTTTGGGCACGCGACCGGTACGTCCGCGACGGTCTTCCTCTGGTAGCGCCTTGCCGGTCAAGCTCCAGCTCGGCTCCCAGATCATTGTGTGCTCATCGTCGAGCGGCACCCAGATCTTCGCGCTGCCCATGGCACTTGTCCCAGGAATGCTGGTGTAGAACGGCAGCATGTATTGCGTAATCCGCCAGAAGTCGTGATCGCCTTCACCAGGTCGCTTGGCACCGTAGGTGACACCTACTTCCGTATCGACAACCTGCAACGTCGGCGTGCCGTTGTCGCGGAACAATTGGAAGTGCTTGCGATCCTGATCAGTCGTGGAATACAGCCGCGGGGCAGTGCTCAAGCTGTCCTGGTTGTCAAAGCGGCGATGCAGATAATTGACGTGCGACGAGTCGATGTCGCCTTCGAGTGCTTGTAGCCAGTTGCAGGCGCGGGCGTAGCGCAGCGATTGGCGCTGCTCCGCTGGGACGAGTGACCAACCCAGCTCCGGCAGCGGTGGGGGCGTCGTCCGAGGACCCATGTACGTCCAAACGATGCCGTTGAGCTCGCGGCATGGATAGGCAACGGCCTTGACCTTGGTCCGGAAATCGGACTCCGCCGGCTCATTCGGCATGTCGACGCACTGGCCGGTGCTGTCGAATTTCCAACCGTGGTAGACGCAGCGCAGCCCAGCTTCTTCGTTACGGCCGAAAAACAGCGACGCACCACGATGTGGACAGTTGTTTGCTAACAAGCCGATGGCGCCATTGGTGTCACGGAATGCGATCAGGTCTTCACCCAACAAACGAATGCGGAGCGGATCGCTGTCCGGCTGCGGCAGATCCTCGGATTGCAGCACCGGTATCCAGTATTCGCGCATGAGACTGCCCATTGGCGTGCCGGGGCCCACCCGACATACCAGCTCGTTGTCTTCGCGATTGAGCATGAATGCTCCCCCTTTTGAGTTTGAGGAACTCGGCTAGACGGGCTGACGGAGCCCGAACTCAGTAGCGTAGAGATCTTCGATGCGGGCGAGGTCGGCGGCCGCCAGCGTCTGGCCACTGGAGGCCGCGGCAGCTTCGGCGACCTGATCCAGGGCCGAAAAGCCGACCAGCACCACGCCGACTCGCGCGTCGGCGAGCGCAAACCGAATCGCCGCCTGGGTCAGTGTCTGGTCATCGTGGACCAGGAATTGGAGTGCGCGTGTCCGCGCGGCATTGTCGGTGAATTCCTGGTTGGGCCGTCGCGATAGGACCGATGTGGGGTGCGGTTGGGCGGCGCCGGTGAGCGCGCCGCTCTCGAGGACCTTCAACACGACGGCCGACGTGCCGTTGGCAGCCGCGGTGGCCATGATGTTGCGGAAATCACGGCCACTGAAGCCGGCTGGGGCAGAACGGCCTGACGTTGGGTTGAGAATGCTGTAGCCGACCAGGACCGTATCCCACGCGCCGCCGTTCAGGACTTCGCACACGCTGTCGTACTCGCCACCCCAGGCGCAGCAGCCCAGGGCTTGCGTCTTGCCTTCCTGGCGCAATGCTTGCAGGGTCTCGAGGACGGGGCCGAGGACGTCGGCGGGCGTCAGCTGGGCGCCAACGCCGAGGTCGGCTTTGGCGGCCCGCGTTGGCGCGACCCGATTGTGGACCTGGATATTCGTCACGCTGTCGACGCGCAGACGGCGGAGGCTATCTTCGACGGACGTGCGAACGGCTTTCGGGATATCGTCCAGGTCGGGGAGCTCCAGCGCGACTTTGGTGGCGACGTGGGGACGGATGCCAGCGCTCTGGAGCGCTCGACCGAGGTTGTCCTCAGAGACGAAGTCGCCGTAGATGGGGGCCGTGTCGAAGTAGGTGATGCCCTGGTCAAAGGCGTACTTGACGGCGGCGGCCTGTTCTTCTGGTGTGCCATAGACCATGAGCCCGGCCGTCGGGCCGCAGCCGAAGCCGATCTCAGAGACCCGGGCGCCGCTGCGGCCCAGTGTACGCTGCTGCATTGTCTACGCTAGCTCCCCCTGGTGTTTGTCACACCGAGGCAATAATAGACGCCAGGGGCTCCTCGACGACGTACGCCTGGGAAGGCGTTTCAGCCCCCCCTTACTTCTTCTGATCCAGGCCGCGCTGGATGGCGCTCTGGACGAAGCTTTGATCCAGGGCACGATTGAGATCTATGCCGCGGGCTTTCTCATTCCGCTCGGCGAGCGAGGCCAGGACCTCCGTGAACTGTTCTGGCTTGGGGTATGGCTGCGAGGGAGTCACGCTGTTGGCGAAGTAGTCGTACGTACGGGTGACGAGCGTCTCATCTGGCTCGTCCAGGAACTTCTTGGCTACCTGAATCGCGTATGGCCGATCAGTCTTGAACCGGACGATGCCCTGGACTACCGCGTCGACGTACTTCTGGACGACATCGCGATGTTGGGTCAGAAAGTCGCGACGGACGACCGTCACTGCGCCCGGGTACGCACCAGCCTCTTTGGCAAAGTCGAACACCTCGTGGAAACCACCCTGTTCGACGACTTTGAACGATGCGGGCGTGACGACCAGCGGCGCGCCATCGATCGCCCCGCTGAACAACGCCGCGCTGACGTTCGGAATCGAACCGGTGGTGATCAACGTCACGTCCGTGTCCGGGTTCAGTCCGAACTTGGGCAGCACCAGGCGCAAGGCCGTGTCGTACGACGCACCAGCGGTCGTAATGCCGATCTTCTTGCCGCGCAAGTCCGCCGGCGACTGGACCGCTGGACCGGCATAGAACTGCCACGGGATGACCGGCACCAGGTTGACGACGATTACCAGGTCGGCGCCACCAGCCAGCCCGCCGAGCGCTTCCGCGCCGCCTGTCGAGGCGATTTCGGTATTACCGGAGACGAGCGACGCGATGCCCTGGTTCGCTGGCGCGCTGACGAATTCGAGGTTCAGTCCGCTGTTGCGCATCAGCCCGGATTCGACTGCCACCCACACCGGCTGATCGTTTGGCGAGCCCGGAGCGGTCGTTATTTTGACGCTCGCCAGCGGCTCTGGAGTCGCCGTTGGCACGGCCGCTGGCGCAGCCGTACACGC